>JANWZY010000129.1 GCA_025061935.1 Verrucomicrobiia bacterium | reverse complement strand
CGTGCCTGCAGATGCCGTATCTGAGCTGGCTCGACTTGTTCAATTTGCGCATGGCTGCCGTTGTGCCGTATCTGAAGCCATGGAAATCGCTGCATGCTGAGCTGGCGGAGTTCTTCCGTGACCCGCGCCTGCAACTGGCGTTTACATTCCAGTCGAAGTACATCGGCATGTCGCCGTTCAAATGCCCGAGCCTGTTTTCGATCCTGTCTTTCCTCGAATACGAATACGGCATCTGGCATCCGATCGGCGGGTGCAACGCGCTCACAGCCAACATGGCGCGGGTAGCCGCCGAGCTGGGCGCGACCATCCACCTCAGCGAGCCTGTGCAGGAGATCCTGCTCGAGAACCGGCGCGCTGTGGGTGTGCGTACCCCTCAAGGCGAATACCGCGCCGACGCGGTGGTGCTGAACGCAGATTTTGCTCATGCGATGACGACGCTGGTGCCGGACCGGCTGCGGCGCAAATGGACCGACGAGACGATTGCGCGGAAACGGTTTTCGTGCTCGACGTTTATGTTGTACCTGGGCATCGAAGGCCGCTGCGACGAGCTGCAGCATCATAACATCTACATTACCGCCGATTACAAGCGGAACCTGGACGAGATCGAAAACCTGCATGTGTTGAGCGACGACCCGTCGTTTTATGTCCAGAATGCGTGCCGGACCGACGACACTTTGGCGCCACCGGGCCACAGCACGCTATACATGCTCATTCCGGTCAGCCACATGCACCCGAACATTGACTGGGCCAGGGAACGCGGCCGTTACCGGCAGGTGGCGTTGCGGCAGCTTGGCAAGCTCGGGCTGCGAGACATAGAGAAGCGCATCCGGTTCGAGCGCATTGTGACGCCGGCGGATTGGGAAAGCAGGGCGAGCATTTACAAGGGCGCCACATTCAATCTTGCGCATAATCTCGGCCAGATGCTGCATTTGCGTCCGCACAATCGGTTCGAGGAATTCGACCGGATGTATCTTGTAGGCGGGGGCACGCATCCTGGCAGCGGGTTGCCGGTGATTTTCGAATCGGCGCGGATCAGCACGCGATTACTTTTGGAAGATTTGGGTTAGGAACCCGTGTGAGCAGTGAGGAAGGTTGCTCTTTATTCCGTGTTGCTTGTGGCCGGGCTGGTCGCTTCGCAGTTTTTGGGGGGCAAAGGCGCCGGGGTGGTTTCGGTGCTCACCATGTTTTGCCTGGCGTTTATCATGATCCGGGTCGGCTACGAGTTCGACATAGACAAATCGCGTCCGCGCCAATACGCCTGGGATTACATCGTAGCTGGCACGGCTGCGGCGTTCCCGTGGGTCTTTTGCGCGGCGTATTTCGTTTGGGCGCTCGATGTGCCGTCATGGGAAGAGGCATTGCTTCTGGGCCGGTTCGCCTCGCCGACCTCCGCAGGCGTGCTTTTCTCGATGCTTGCCGCTGCGGGGCTGTCGGCCACGTGGCTGTTCCGGAAAGCGCGTGTTCTGGCCATATTCGACGACCTGGACACGATTCTGTTTATGATCCCGCTCAAGATGATGATGGTCGGGTTCAGGTGGCAGCTTGCTGTGGCGGTGTTTGTAATTGTCGTGTCGCTATGGCTGGCGTGGCGGTACCTACATGCTCTGCGGCTACCGGTCAATTGGCAGTGGATGCTCGTGTATGCCGGTGTCATTACGTGTGTGTGAAGCGATTTACTTGTGGAGCACGTTAATTGACGACACGGTGCCGGTGCACTTGGAGGTGTTGTTGCCCGCGTTTGTGCTCGGGTGCATGCTCGAGCGCAGGCCGGCTCATGGCCGGCACGGGCACGACGGTCATGAAGCACACGAGTCGCCGGCCGAACGGCGCGCAGCCACGATTGTCTCGGCTTGTTTCATGGTTTTGGTGGGATTGTCCATGCCGCCGGTTCCGCGCGCAGAGATCGACTGGGGCACAGTTGCCGCGCACGTGGTCGTGGTTACCGCGCTCTCGAACCTTGGCAAAATGTTTCCCGCACTATGTTACCGGCGCGAGGCGAGCTTCCGCGAGCGCTTGGCCGTCGCGATAAGCCTTTTCCCGCGCGGCGAGGTTGGCGCGGGCGTACTGGTCGTGTCGCTGAGCTACGGGCTGAGCGGGCCCGCGCTCACTGTTGCGGTGTTATCACTGGCGCTGAACCTTTTGCTAACGGGCTTGTTCATCGCTGTAGTCAAACATTTGATAAGCCGGTCGGGGGCGGGGCCGGCGCCCGGCGCCGCTTAAGCCGGCTGTGAATGCTCCTTTTGGGGGCGCGTTGGCCCGTGGGCCAGCGTTTTTCGGGCAGGCCAATGACCACTTTGGCCAAAGATGGCGAACTCGGTCGTGTTTTAAGAGGCCGTTTGTAGCGGTGCGAATTTTCTGGCGAAGTCCGGCGAATGAGCCGCGGGGACGGACTGGAGTTTGGTCTTGACACCCAAGCCTTGTGTAACTGACCCAAGCTGTGGCGCATTGGCGCTTGAGGCCCAACTGTCCTGCGCTGTGCAATTGTCTTCTGGCTCGCATGGCGGATACCTTAATGCGGACGCAGTTTGACTTGCTCAGGGTCCACTCGAGCAACTGCGGTAACAGACCGATCGTGAATTTTGAGGCTTAGAGTCTGGCTGTGTCGGCGAATTCGGTTAAAAGCTGCTCGATTTGTGAGGTGACTGGCTGCGCGTCGGCCTTCTTCACTAGAAGGCCGAAGCAATGTTTGGTGTGGTTCGTTGCGCAATACAAGTGAGCGTTGTCGAATTCGAGTCGGAGCCATTTCGCCGGGATTTTCTGGAACCTGAGCACGGCGAACACATCCGCGGCACACCTGACGGCGTGCTCGATGGCGGGGATGTCCGGCGACTCGTTTGTAGCCCTAGAGCGTGCGGTCCCGTCCGGCGCGCAAATTGCGGCGGCGTAAACGCCGTCGAGTCCCAGTGCCTTGTCCAGCCAATCATTCGCGACGGGTTCCATAAAAAGTCAGTGTTTGACGTGCAGGTAACTAGCCCGGACGAATGTGGCGCGGTCACGGTCCAGGCGCGTTATTGTGCGCGAATTTTCTGTGCGCGTCTCGAATCGTTCGAGTGCGCCCAGCCCGAGGCCGGTCGAAATTTGTCGCGCCTTTTGCGAAACAAACTCGAGCAGGTTAATTCGCGCGTCGTGATCCGGGCACTGCCACTGGTACAAGACCTCGCCTGCGAGTGAGCAGATCAGAATTTCCTCAATTCTCGGTTCGAGTTGGTCTTGAGGATGCGGCGCTGCCGGTTCCGGCGCAGCGGCACCTTTGCTTGCTGTTGCCGCCTCATTTGCGTGGGCGTTGGGTTCGGCGACTAGTTGGGCCGCCGTTTGAACTGCCGCTTCGCTCGGCAGTTGCGGCGGTTTCTGCCGCGTGTATTCGGCTTTGCGTCGGGCTGCCGTTGCGAGTACCGCTTGCCACGGTGCATTTATGCTGTGTCGTTCGGGCCGTGTGAAAGGCCGTACACGCGCTTCGGCACCCGGGGCCGATAACAATTTGATTGCCGCCTCTTCGCCTTCCAGTTCGCCTGCAACTGCATGAACGAGCGCACCTTTTTCAATGAAGATTTTGCCACTCGCGTCTGGCGCGGCGACTTCCAGCACAGTGGAGTTGCCAGCCAGGCACTCCATTTGGAGCGTGTCTTGTGCGGTAACGCTTCTGAGCACGCGCCGGCTGGTTGCGCCGCGCGGCTGGAACTTGAGCAGCTCGGCCAGCGCGGCATAGATGCTGCGCCAACCGCCTTCGACTTGGGGCTTTTGTAAGTACAGGTCTGCGCCGGCATCGAGACATGCGCCGCGCTCGGCGTCGGTAGCATCCGCAGTCAAAATGACTTTCAGCAGGTCGGGGTATTTGCGCTGGAGCATTTTGAGGAATTGCAGTCCGCTAACCACCGGCATGTGGAGGTCTATCACCAGCAGCCGGATGCTTTGTTCCTGCAAAATCGCAAGTGCGTCCACGGCATCCGTGGCGGTGTAAATCTCCCACGTGTCATTTGAATAGTGACCCATGACTTGCCGGAGCAGCTCCAGCAAGGCCGTGTCATCGTCAACAAACAGCACCTTTGTCCATTTGTCTGTCATTGCGCCGATTTTTTTCGTTGTGCCCAAATCGGGTCTTTCTGTTGTGTTTCCGTTTTTGGATGAACCCGTGACCGAGCCGCGCTGCGGCCGATCATGCCACATGTTGTTCGCAATTGCCATGCCATATGGCTCACCGCCCGCGCCAGTCCGCGCAAGCGTATGGTATTCGAGGCCCAGCGGATTTTTCCAGCCTGAATGGGCTCCGTCTGCGGGAGGCCGGGTCGCGCGGCCGTTTACGAATCGGTTTTTGACCCAGCTCGGCAGCCCAAGCTAGTGCAGCGCGCTGGCCCGTGCGGGCTTATGTTGCGTGCAGTGTCAGTTAACTACGCTCGGGCGCCCCCAATTTTCAATTGCCGATTCGCTTCGGAGACGATTCCAACCGGGCTGGGATCAACGCCCCGGGGCAGATGCCGCGGGCCCTGCCGAATTGATCCGGCCGTGTCCTCTGCTGCGGCCCGCGCGAAAAAATGGAATGCGGTGTGGTTTGCCGCGCTTGCGCGAGCAAAGCGCGGGTTGGCTAGAAGCCCTGCGGGGGCGTGGCTGAGGTGACTCCGGCCGGGTGGGGAATTGGCTTGCTTTAGGTGCGGGTGGCGAGTACTTTTTGATGCGTAGTTTTTCTGCGGCGCGTTCATGACGCAAACGGTTCAGGTCGGTTACGACTCGAAGGCTGAGCCCGGCATTATATACACGCGGGTGGATGCCTTGCTTAATTGGTTTAGGCAGTACTCGCTCTGGCCGATGCCGATGGGGCTTGCCTGTTGTGCCATCGAGTTGATGGCCACGGGTGCGAGCCGGTACGACATAGCGCGGTTTGGCGCTGAGGTTATGCGGTTTAGCCCGCGCCAGTCGGACGTGATGATCGTGTCGGGCACCGTCACGTACAAGATGGCGCTTGTGGTAAAGCGTCTTTACGAGCAGATGGCCGAGCCGAAATGGGTGATTGCCATGGGCGCATGCGCCTCGACGGGCGGGATGTACCGCAGCTATGCGGTGTTGCAGGGCATAGACAATTTGTTGCCCGTGGACTTTTACATTTCGGGGTGTCCGCCCCGGCCGGAGGCGCTCCTTGAGGCGTTGGTGCAGTTGCAAAAAAAGGTCCGGCGCGAGCCTGTGCTAGCGACGTTGAAACGGCCTGGGCCGGCGTTGCCCCGGCCAGCCGGTGCGCAAATTATCGCGCCACCAGATGCTTCGGCACAATGACGGCTTTCGAGTTAGCTGACAAGTTGCGAGTTCAGTTCCCAACCGTGTTGGGCGTGCCGAGCGAGTTCCGCGGCGAAGTTACCATTGTGCTTAGCGACCCGGAGCAAATCGTCGAGGTTTGCAAGTACGCGAAAGAACAGCTCGGATTCGAGATGCTCCTTGACATCACAAGCATTGACAACTACGGGCAGGAACCGCGCTGGACGGTCGTGTACATGCTTTATAGCTTGAAGCACAGGTGCCACCTTCGAATTAAAACAGACGTGACCGAGGCGCGGTCCGAGCTTCCTACTGTGACAGGCATCTGGCGCGGCGCCGACTGGCATGAGCGAGAGGTGTACGATATGATGGGCATACGGTTTAGGGGTCATCCGGATCTGCGCCGGATACTGATGTGGGAGGGGTACCCGTATTTCCCGTTGCGCAAAGATTTCCCACTCGCTGGCCGGTCCAGCGAGGTCCCCGGCGTGGCGTTCAGCCGGCCCGCGCCGATGGAAGGCGGGCCGTTTGTGACTATGCCAGGGGGCAAAGACGCAATTGAACGCGAACCGCGGGTGCGGAACCCGCAAAACCAGGAAGGAGTATCGGAGCCATGACAAAGTCAGCCACAGGATCAACTGCACAAATAGGCCGTAAACTGGCGGAAATGTTCGCCAAGAACGGCTGCTTGCGCGCGCCCGACCTGAAGCGGCGCAAGAGCGAGGGCGGCGAGTACCATGCCGGGTATGAAATCCGGCTCGTCGCCGACGACAAGCAAGCGCTAAAGGAACTGCGCTCGATGCTGGCCAGTGTGAATCTGAAGCCGGGGCGCGAGTTCAAGAAAGGCAAACGCTTGGTCGTGCCGGTTTACGGCAAAGATCAGGTGCTAGAGTTCACCAAACTGATCAGGCCGTATCTGCCGCGTCCGGTGGCAGCGCGCAAACTGAAGAAATGTCCGGCCTACGGGTTTTACGGCTCGCGGAGGCCGGCGCAGGGGGTAGCCCGGGCGCGCGGCCGCCCGAGCCGAATACGAAGCTACCAGACGACATCCCGGCCGAGACGATGGTCCTGAACATGGGGCCATCGCATCCTTCGACGCACGGGGTGTTGCGTATTGTGCTCGAGCTTGACGGCGAGCGGATAGTCCGCGCCACGCCGCATATTGGGTATTTACACCGAGGCGATGAAAAAATCGCCGAGAACATGACGTGGACCCAGTTTATTCCCTACACCGACAGGCTCGATTATCTTGCGCCGCTCGCCAACAATGTTGCGTACGCCCTGGCGGTCGAAAAGCTGCTGGGCATCCATGACAAGCTCCCACCACGCTGCCAGTACATCCGGGTGATTTGCGCTGAACTGGCGCGCATCTCGTCGCACCTGCTCGGCATCGGGTGCTACGCGATGGACTTGGGCGCAATGACAGTGTTCCTGATCACATTCACCGAGCGCGAGAAGATTTACAATCTTTGCGAAATGCTCACCGGCGCGCGATTTACTACCAGTTATACGCGGATAGGCGGCGTGGCGCGGGACACACCGCCCGGCTGGTGCGAGGCGGTGCGCAAGTTCCTCGACGAGGTATCAGTCACAATCGAGGAGGTGGACACGCTGCTTACGCGGAATCGAATCTTCGTTGACCGCACGCGCGACATAGGGGTGATTCCGAAAGAGGTGGCCATCGAGTACGGCTTGACCGGGCCGAACCTGCGCGGCAGCGGCGTCGAGTACGACCTGCGCAAAGCGCATCCGTACCTTTGCTACAAGGATTTGGAATTCGACGTACCTGTTGGTTCGGTGGGCGATTGCTACGACAGGTACCTGGTGCGCATGGAAGAAATGCGCCAGAGCGTGCGCATCATTCATCAGTGTCTGGACAAGATCCCCGGCGGATTCGACAACAAGACAAAGGAGCCGGTGTGCATTGACGATGGCAAGATCACGCTGCCGCCCAAGCATAAAGTGCTGACCGACATGGAAGAGCTGATCCACCATTTCATGCTGGTTACGCAAGGGGTGAACTGTCCGCCGGGTGAGGTGTATTTCGGGCATGAGAACCCGAAGGGCGAGCTGGGCTTTTACATCGTCAGCCGCGGCGGCGGCGTGCCGTACCGGCTCAAGATCAGGTCGCCCTCGTTTTGCAACCTGAGCATTTTGCCTTGGCTCATGCCCGGCCATTTGCTCGCTGACACCACAGCGATCCTTGGCTCGTTGGACTTCGTGATGGGCGAGTGCGATAGATGAAAACCCTGGCTGAAATGACCGAGCAAGAAAAGGCCCAGATTCGTGCCTGGATAAAGAATTGGCAGGAAGTAGGACCGGTGCTGGAGCAAATCCGCGCACAAGAGATTCGCGCCGCAGACACCGTGAAGGCAATGGAAGTGCTAGATGACATGTTTACCCATGCGGTTAAGACGTTGCCCCCGCGTGAGTCTTCCGGGTTGATCGAACAGCAGGCGATTTTCGCGCGCGCAAGAAGATGAATCTTGTTTTCCAGGCTGCCGAGGCGCTTCAATCATTTCTAAAAGAGCAGCAACTGCGTTTCTGCTTTATTGGTGGTCTGGCACTGCAGCACTGGGGAGAACCGCGTGTGACGCGAGATGTGGATGCGACGGTGTTCGTTGGCTTTGGTAACGAAGAAGCATTGGCAAAGTCGCTTTTTACCCGGTTCAGCCCACGCGTGGCGGATTTTTGGGAGAAAGCATTGCGCGCGCGTGTGGCGCTGCTGGTAGATGCCAACGGGGTAGGTTTGGATGTCGCTTTCGGGGCGCTCCCGTTCGAGGAGCGAATGGTTCAGCGGTCGCAGGAGGTCCGTTTCCTTCCAGATTGGTCGCTCCGGATTT
>JANWZY010000128.1 GCA_025061935.1 Verrucomicrobiia bacterium | reverse complement strand
CGGCCACATTGAGCACAAATGGGTTCGAGGCGACTTTGACTGTCAGCGTGCGCGGTAACTACAGGGTTGAGTGGTCAGAAGATTTGGTTTGGTGGAGGAGTTTGCGCACTTTGACGAACGTTCTTGGGTCGGTGCGTGTGGTTGACGCTTCTGTTTTGAGTGCGCCGCGGCGGTTCTACCGGGCGGTAAAGGAATAGGGGCCATACGGTGTTTTATCCTTTTATTGCGGCGATGAGACACAAAACAAACAGAGTGAGGTCAGAGCTCCTGCAATCTTTGTTTCCACACCTCCCGCTCTGAGGGTGTCCCACGACTCTCCGCAGGGGCTCTTGAAAGGGCTCGGCACAAAAGGAGACAGAGCGGGGAGAGGATGGAAACGGTGTTGCTGGTGCGAACTGACGAATGCGTTTGCTCGCAAACGTGGCCGTGATGAACGGAGCGGGAAAGATGACCCGGTCCGGGATTACGTACGAGGGCGCTTGGCGCCTGAGGGCCGCTACTGGTGCCTGTTTTGTATGGGCGCCAGAAAACCCGTTGCAAAGTAGCGGAAAATCGGGCGTCCAAGCGCGGTTTTTAAGGCGCATGCTCTAAAGCTCGGCGGCTAGGAGCTATTGAAAGCGGCGGAACAACGGTTTGGGGCTTTGTCTTAGGGCACAATAACGCGCAGTGCCTGAGGCTCGACTCTCACAGTCGCCGGTAGTTGACCGGCGAATTCACCGTCAACTTCGACAGGTACATGCGTGCCTGCTTCGAGCACGACGCGCCGCGCCTTGAACCGCAGCAGCTTGTTCGACGAAAGCTCTTTGGTCAAAAGCATTCTCAGCCCGCGCGAAGTCAACACGGCATAGTTCATTTTGGGAAACACGCACACGTCCAGCAAACCGTCCGTATGTATGGCGCCTGGGAACACGCGGAACGGCCCGCCGTAAAGCCTGCCGTTCCCGAACAGTATAAACTCGCCCTCGACTTGTTCGGTGCCGTCTATATTCACACCAATTTTTGGCTGACGATGACGCAAAGCTTTGAGTCCGGCCAAGACATACGCTACCGGCCCGACCGCCTTCTTGGCCGCGAAGTCCACCAGCTCTATAGCGCGCGCGTCCAGTCCTGCACCGGCCATTTGAATGAAATACCTTTTCGCGCGCACTTCGTCCGCGCCGAATTCCACCGAGCCGATGTCAATACGCTTTTCCTTTCCGGCGCGAATAACATGCCAGGCCGGCTCAAGTGCCAGTGGAAGTCCAATGTCGCGCGCAAACACGTTCATGGTGCCCAGCGGTAGCACGCCAAGCCGCGTTTGCGCCAGCCCGCCAGGCACGCTCCCAAGGCCATTTAATACCTCATTAAGCGTGCCGTCGCCGCCGGCGGCGACCACAGTGTCGAAGCCTTCTCGTACAGCCGCGGCGGCAAGCGCAACGGCAGCATTTGGGCCCGAGGTGGACCGGAGCACGACCCCGGGGTCCATTGACTGGACAAACTTTTTTAACCGCTCCGCCTTGGTGCCTCTGGCCGCAGGATTAAATATCACGCAAATCGGCACGGGAAGAGTTTGTCTGAGACCCGTCTGGTGTAGTCGAGCAGAAAAAGCGCCGGTAAAACCGGTGCCACGGCCAATTCGAATTCGAGAGCGTAGAAAGGCGCCCCGATTTTTTACGACTGGCCGCACCCGCGAGCCGGTGCGTGGCCCACGCCGCGCTTTGGAAGCACTCCTGGGAGCTGAACAACAGGCTTTGATGCAGCCGCAACGGGCTGGGTGACGTATGCTCAACTTCAGCGCGGCGCACGAAAAACGCGGGGCGCAGTGATAGCGTGGCACTGCGCCCCGCGCGGATTTATCTATGTGTGGCTGGTTGTTCGAGACAATTAGTTCTCTGTCCAGAGCGTAGGGATGAAACCGCGGTACGAGCCGATCCGGGCAAGATTCTCGTCGTAATGGAAGTTGAAGTGCCCGTTCATTTTGACCGTCTTGGTCACGCTCGCACCAACAAAGTCATACGTGTTATTCCCACCGCCACCGAGCGTGAAATCTGCATTCGGCGCGTAAATAGCCCCTGTAAATGACGCATTGCCGCTGAATTTGATCTCGGTATTGCTCGGCAGGCCGAAGTAGTAAAAGCTGGCTGCGTTACCGGTTTCGTTTACAACGCCCCGGCCACTAATCTGGAAGCTGCTGCCCTGCATATAGATCTTGAGACTGGCCCCCGGCATGATACGGATTATGTCGTCATTCCCGGCCATTTTGAAATCCCCCGTAATGCGCAGCCGTACGTGAGCGCCGTTCGTGACAAGTATGTTGGCGCCGGAACCAATTTCGTAGTCGCCGCTTTGCGTAAACACGTAGTCGTATTGGGTACCGTCAATCTTTTTGTTGTCTCTCGACTTCGGAAGCCACGTGGTATTGGGCAGTCCCACAGGCGGGAATACCACGTTCATATCGTTCGCTGACCACCCGGGCTGGATGCCACGGTTCCCACCTTCGACCCATGCGCGGCTTCCCACCGACCCTTGAGGGCCGATCCTGATCGTGCCACCCGGACCCGTCTTTACCTTTCCCTTGACCTTGGCGTTTCCGACGTCGAGCGTGTTGATTATCTCGCCGTTGGTCGCCACGTCACCATTGTCCCTAGTTTTGTTCACGTTATTCGTCGGGTAACGGCCATTGTCGCTAAAGTTCGGGTCGGCCGAATCGAAGCTGTCAGTGTTCACGTTGAACCCGTTCAAATCAATCCTCGAGCGCGCAGCCATGGCTACCGCAAACAGAGAGTCAATTTTGGTAAATGTACGGATCCGCCGCGCTTGGTAACCGGCCGGAACTTGGACTCCTGCCGAGGCAAACATGATTCGCGGCGCAGAGCCGTACAGCCCCGCTTCGTACACGTAACCAACTGACTCGATTATCGGCGTCAGGCCCACAAGGGTTATTGTCACGTCATAGTAGTTTTGTCCTAAAAATCTGCGCGGGCAGCCGTAACGGTTACCACCGAGGTTTGTCCAACCATTGCAGGCCAAATTATTCGTCCCATCGACAGGGTCGAAATAAGGCGCGTTCCGGTTCAAATGCGACAACGCCTCTTCCACTCCTGCCTCAGCCACTACAATCGCAGCGTTCCAGCTCTGCGATTTCATTACAGAAATGTTCTGTGTTTGCGTGTAAACCATGTACCCTGCCAGCAGGATGCCCAGCACCAGCGCCGTGCACAAACTCACCATTAGCACACTGCCGGCTTGACCTTGTTTTGCTGGACACGTCGGTTTCATACCACACCTCACCTCCGATTAGTTGCGCATGCAGATTTTAGCCGTCTGCACGCTTTCTGTTTGCAATTTTGTCCCCTTAATCGTCCGCGAACAACGCCAGCTCACTTCCACCAGCTTGCACAAATCCGCCTGGTAGGCCCCGGACAAATTCGTTGCCGGATAGAACTCGAACCGGCCCGGCATCGGATTCCGCTGGAAAATCCGGAAGCAAAGGTAATCGCACTCGCTAAGTAAGACATTTGCTTGGGATGGTACCCCGGCACCGAACCTGAACCGCGTGACGTTCCGCGACACAGGGTCCCACAAGTACATGACGAAGTTTGTCACAGGCGCGCCAACTGTGTTAGTGCCGGGCAGCCGGAGAAGAATCGAATTCGTCGAAAATGACATCACGGCTACGCTCTGGCGAATATCGCGGCTCATCCAGTCCAGTGCCGCACAACTGCGCCGGTTTAAGTCCATGTAATTCCCTATCGCAACGAAGCTTTGATTCCCGTACATGAAAAATGCCGCCACAGCGCCAAAAATAACCGTGCTCGCCGCCAACGTGATCAACATTTCCGGCAACGAGAATGCGCGCCTGCCAACCACACGGCTAACCGCGCTGTGCCCATTCGTGAGCCTCATAAAGTCGCCTCAATGCAGTTTAGTTGTAATACACGTAATTTTGGATGCCCATCCGTCCAACCAATGTTTGCATTTGGCGCATCCGCACGATGCGGTTCGTTCCTATGCGATTCGTCCAATACAATGTCACGGTAACCAGCCTCATATCGTTTGCATAGCTCGGAGGCGGGTTCGGAAATGGTACATTGCTAATCGTGATAATACCGAAATACAACACGCCCGGCGATTCGCCACGATTCGTCAGTGGGAAATAATACGCAGTGAATGTCGAAGGCATCCAGTTGCTTACCACAAGCTGCTCCCAGTTGTACAAACGCAGTCCTTCGAGGCGCTCGAGCATTACTTGGGTAGCCCGCAGGTTTTCACGCGCCGCTTGAGTGGCATTGAAGCTCATCGTTAACCCGGCGTAGATGCTCCCGAAAACAATCAGGACAATAACCGCTCCAATGCACACCTCCGTTAACGTGAACGTACCTGACTCGAGCCTCCTTGGCTTAGTTCTGCACAGACACTTCATTGTCTCGCCACAACCAAACGACGTTAAACGCTCTGGCAGGAAATTTGAGCAGCAGGTGCCTTGCCAACTTGCGCACGCGCAACGCTGCCGTACTAGACCAATCGTTCACGGACCATTCTCTGGCCCCGGCCGCCCAAAAAAGGCTCAGATGCGAGCCGATGGGTAAATAGGGTGCCGCCGCTTTAGCCGCAATTATGTGCAAAATACGGGTCAACCAAATGCAACGGGCATTGCACAAAAATTGGACATTTGCTTGGCTTGGTAATTGGCAACTTCGGGCTTCATTCTGCCCTTACCCGAGGTTCGTTTGGATGTGCTGGAAAGTCGTTTTAGGATACTACAACGTTAACGGGCTTTTATTCGACTTTTTTATAGAGCGGAACGGCCGGAAAGTATTTCGTGCGTCACCTTTCCAGTTGCCACGGAGAACCAATTTTTCCCGCCTTTTCACTTAGTGAAAAATAACACGGACACGATTCGCCAACTGGCGCGAGGCCGATTTTTTAGGCTTAACAGTTGAAGTTTTTTTGTGGCGGGTAAATGATTCCGTCCATCGCGCATTTGAATGCAAGAACTGTAACGTTACAGGTAACGCTAGCCGTTGGTAATGCCGCAATATAAAAGTCCGCGTGTGAAATTCTGGACGGATTCGGCAAAAATCCGCATTCACAAAATTTCCGTCGTTACAAGTTATTCTCGAATTCCCGCTCCAGCCCAGCAGGCGTAGTCAGTTCGCAGGGTCTATAACGACCTTAGGGGCGGGAGCTTAACTTCGTGCTTTCAACCAAACTGAAAGGACCGCGATATCTGAAGGCGTCACACCTTGGATTCTCATTGCGTGGCCGATCGTACGTGGTCGGATGCGCGCCAACTTTTGGCGCGCTTCTGCGCTCAAGCTGGGAATTGAAGCATAATCCAATTCGGGTGGAATTACTTTCGAATCGAGTTCAGTAAGTCGTTGGGCTTCAATAAGTTGCCGTTTAATGTACCCTTCGTACTTTACGGCTATTTCAACCTGCTGGATTACTTCTGGAGGTAATGTGTCGTCGCGGGAGGGTAAATCCTTATACTCAACTTCGGGTCTGGCGAGAATCTTGGCTAACAGTTGTCCGCCGACGCGCGTCTCATGAAGCCTTTTCAGTTCCGCCTCAATTAACCTTCGCTTTTTTTCAACGCGTTCCATTTTAGCCCGATTGATCAGGCCGACCTCGTAGCCGATTGGCGTCAGCCTTAAATCTGCATTATCCTGGCGGAGGAGTAGGCGATACTCTGCTGCGGACGTGAACATACGATACGGTTCGGCCGCGCCTTTGGTAACCAAATCATCAATCAAAACGCCAATGTAGGCTTGGTCCCGCCTAAGCACGATTGGCTCGCGGCCAGCAACGCGTCTAGCAGCGTTTATCCCTGCCATTATGCCTTGAGCAGCCGCTTCTTCGTAGCCGGAAGTGCCGTTGATTTGACCGGCTAAGAAGAGGTTCCGACAAATTTTTGACTCGAGCGAATGGTAAAGCTGGGTAGGCGGACAGTAGTCGTACTCGATCGCATAGGCCGGCCGGAGCATTTCAGCGTTTTCGCAGCCAATGACAGTTTTTATCAACTCGAGTTGGACCTCGATCGGGAGCGAGGTCGAAAACCCGCTCATGTAAACCTCCTCGGTCGCGATCCCTTCAGGTTCGAGTACAATTTGATGGGTTTCCTTGTCTGGAAATCGCATGATTTTGTCCTCGATTGAAGGGCAATACCGTGGGCCTATGCCAACAATTACGCCTGAATACAAAGGGGATTTGTCAATGTTGCGCCTTATTAGCTCCGCAGTTTTAGGACTGGTACGGGTTAGGTAACAAGGCAACTGCCTGCCTGCTTTGGCGAGAATCGACCCGGGCGGATAATTAGACTTCAGTACCGTACCGGACTCGCTGAACTGTTCCACGTGGAACAATTCGTCTTTCCAAAAGGTAAAGTACGGAACCGGTTCGTCCCCGGGCTGAATTTCAGTTTTGCTGAAATCTATTGTCCGGGCCAACAGACGCGGCGGCGTGCCGGTTTTCAAGCGCCCGACCTCGAACCCGATCTTTCTAAGTGACTCCGATAGCTTGTCCGCGCTCGCCTCACCAAGTCGCCCGCCACGTAAACGGTTGAATCCGATATGAATTAGCCCGTTCAAAAAGGTGCCGGTCGTTAGCACAACTGTCTTGCCCAGAAAGCTAAGACCCAGGTTTGTCGTAACCCCAATTGCAGCCCCATCTTTGACCAAAACCTCTTCAACCAGGCACTGCTTGAGGTCCAAATTCGGCTGCCGTTCACATACCCATTTCATCCGCAACTGATATGCCTTCTTATCACACTGTGCGCGCGGCGACCACACTGCCGGACCCTTGCTGGTGTTAAGCATCCGGAAGTGGAAGCCGCACATGTCGGCCGCTTTACCCATTTCCCCGCCTAAAGCGTCTATCTCCCGAACCAAGTGCCCCTTAGCCGTGCCACCTATAGCGGGGTTACATGACATTTGGCCAATGGTGTCCAGGTTCCCCGTTATTAACAGGGTCTGGCACCCAAGCCGCGCGGCCGCAAGCGCAGCTTCAATTCCAGCATGCCCGGCGCCTACTACAATAACGTCGTACTGTTTGGGATACGTCACCATGGATCGAGACTCGCTAAATTTACACGCTTGCGCGCAAGAAACAATCCACCGTCCATAAGTATAACTTATGCGACACCTGTGCCACACTTATCGTGCCTTTCACGGAACGGGTTCTTGAAGCAAGTGCGCTTCAACTGTTAGGCAAAGAAGCGCCAAGTTGGCCGGCAAAAAACGCCGGCGGAAAAGGGTTCGAGCCACAATTTGGCTTGCTCTGGATGCGTGCGAATAGCCGAACCGCAGCCTAGGCCTGAGCACGATTACGGCTCCTCAGTTAACGAAGTATTGAGGGTTGAACGGATTGATGATTCCGCTTTCGCGCTCGAGCTGTTCGAGCAACGCGGGGTCTTGGCTCTTGCTTTCAAACTGCGCGCACAGCGCTGAATGATTTCTTAAATGGCCAACGATTTTGCGGATCGCGTAAGCTTGGTTTGTGTCAGTGGAAATCATGAACGCCCAATCGCTTGACTGTGCGATGAGCAGTTCGCGAGCAGCTTGGGTAATGATGCGTGCGCCCAATTCGTTTGTGACTTTGTAGGCGGCGGCCAGTCGGCCCATCTTTCGGGCTGCAGCGTACAAAGGTGGATAAATCCAGCTCGTCCTCTCATTGAGCCAGGTCTCAAGGTATCCGCCCTTACCCCAACTTGATAATCCGAGTGTCATTGTGCAGGGTACGTCTGTCCGCTCCAAGTAAGCTGTCGGCGTTGATATCAGGAGAGAATCGCGGTACTGCATGGCTTTGCGTACGAAGTGGTCCAAAAAAATTGGGCCTTCGAACCACCAATGCCCGAATAGTTCGGCGTCGAACGGCATCACCAGAATGGGGGCACATTTCATGTAATGGCGAGCTGCGCTTAGTTGCTGTAGCCGTGCACGTAAAAAGTCTGACACGTGTTCATCCACTGCTTGCAGCGCTGCATCGGGAACATAAAACCGTTTAGGCGAAACTTTTCCTGTAACAGCGTAGTACTTGATGCCGGTGTAACCCCTTACCGTTGGTGCCGGAAGGTATGGCCGGACGTACTCGAAATCCAAGTCGTACCCGATGTCGCGGTAAAAGTCGCGATACCGCGGATCACCAGGATACCCGCATTGCCTGCT
>JANWZY010000127.1:3426-8150 GCA_025061935.1 Verrucomicrobiia bacterium | reverse complement strand
CGCTGTTATTGGCGGACTTTTGCTGTTGGCAGACTACATTGTCACAGCCTCGCTCAGTTGCCTCGACGCGTTCTTCTATCTCGGGTTCGAGCACGCGCAGGCGAAGAAATGGGCTATACTTGCAATTTTTGCCGTGGGCGCACTGAACTTTTTCGGCCCGAAGCATACCGGCAGCATCGCCATCTGGCTCGCTGCACCCGTGGTGCTTTCGGTCATCGCGCTGATAGCTGCAGGGCTGCCGCACCTGGCCCATTTCCACCCCGAGCCGCCCCAGGGCGGGTTCCTGCGGAACTGGGAAGCCTTCGTCGGCATGATCCTAGCGCTTTCAGGAGTCGAAGCCGCTGCAAGCCATACAGGGGTGATGAAGCTTGACCCAGGCTCGACCCCGGACAAGCCGTCGGTGCGGATCACCTCGCGCCGCGCCGTGGGCGCGGTCATGCTCGAAGTTGTGCTCGCCACCGCAATGCTAGGCGTGCTGGCCATGTGCTTGCCGCTGCCCGCATCGGAACTGGCCAATCACAAGGAAGACATGCTCCGCTACATGGGCGAGACCTTCATTGGCCCGTGGTTCGGCCACGTGATCGGCGCTGCGCTCGGGCTGCTGCTATTGTCGGCAGTTAACACCGCCATAAGCGGCATGGTCGCACTGCTGTACGTCATGGCGCGTGACGGCGAGCTGCCGGACACGTTCACGCAGCTCAACAGGTTCGGCGTCCCATGGGTCGCGCTGATCGCAGCTACCATACTGCCCGTGATTGTGCTGGACATTGGCGACACGGTGGAAGCATTGGCTCACCTTTACGCTATTGGCGTGGTGGGGGCAATCATTCTTGACATTGGATCGTGCGCGTTCGCGCCGGGCCTGCCGCTCCGCAGCTACGAACGGGCCGCAATGAAACTGACAGTCGCCGTGCTCGCTCTTATCTGGATCACGATCGCGTGGAGCAAACCCGGCGCATTATTGTTCGTGGCGATCGTTTTGACAGTCGGGCTCGGCGCGCGCGAGTACACGCGCCGCAAAGCGCGCATTGCGCCAGCCGCACCGGCCGCGCCCTTAGCACCAGCCTTGACTGCATCTGCGGGGGCACAGGCTGCACAGCCGAGCGCGCCGCCGCGGTTTTTGGGCGAGAAGATTCTGGTCGCGGCACGTGGCTGGACGCCCGCACTACAGTTCGCGCTCGAGGAAGCGCGCGTGCGCGGCGCGCAACTGTTCGTGCTTTACATCCACGAAGTGGCCGTGCCGGCCAACTTAAGCTCGGACTGGCGCCAGGACCCTGTGGCACGTGAACTGTTTACACGCGTCCTCGCGGAGGCCGGCAACACAAAGATACAGCCGCTGTACGGTGTGAGCGACTCGCCGGCAGACACGATTATTGATATTGCGGCTACGTTCGGAGTTGACACAGTGGTTCTGGGCGGGAGCAAGCGCGCCGCGCTGGTAAACTTGCTTAAAGGCAACGTTGTCGCGCGCGTGGCGGCCAACCTCCCCGAATCAATGCACCTAATTGTGATCGGGTGACTTGCGCGTCTGCCACCAGCCGACTTGCGCGTTGGACGGCAGATGCACATGCTCGAACAGTTTGGACGCGCTCATCCGGCATGGACAATCGCGAAGCATTGGTCGCGTTGAACATGATCGAGGGTGTCGGGCCGATCCGCGTCCGGCAACTGCTCGAATACTTCGGCGACGCCCGGGCCGTGCTCAGCGCGCCGAAGCATCAACTCATGCAAGTGCGCGGCATAGGCGAAGAAACCGCCGAGGCGATAGCGAACTGGGAAAAGACAATTGACCTGGCAGCCGAGCTGCGGCGAATTGCCGAGTTCGGATGCCAAATCGTGACGCAAGCGGATGCCGAGTACCCGGAGCTGTTACGCCAGATCTATGACCCGCCCATCGTGCTGTATATCAAGGGCAAGCTGAAAGTGCAGGACAAAAACGCGGTGGCTATTGTCGGCACGCGCGAGGCCACGCACTACGGGATCGAGACCGCGCGGAAGCTTGCGTATCAACTCGCTTACCTGGGGGTTACGGTTGTCAGTGGCGGCGCGCGCGGAATTGACACCGCTGCGCATCAGGGCGCACTGGCGGCCAAGGGCCGAACCATCGCTGTGCTGGGTACAGGAATCAACCTTGTTGTGCCTCCGGAAAACAAGGATCTGTTCGAGCGGATCAGCGCCAACGGCGCGCTCATTACCCAATTCCCGTTCAATCGGACTGCTGACAAACGGTCATTTGCCATTCGCAACCGGATCGTAGCAGGTATGACGCTCGGGACTGTGGTCGTCGAGGCGGGTTTGCACAGTGGCGCGTTGATCACCGCTAACTTTGCAACCGAGTATGGCCGCCAGGTTTTCGCTGTGCCGGGCCGTGTAGATTCCCCGCGCAGTAAGGGTTGCCACGACCTGATCAAGAAAGGGGCGAAGCTGTGTGAAAGCGCTGAGGACATCCTGACCGAGTTCGAGTATCTTTTCCCCCCGAGCAACCGCGCGGCCGTGCCGGTGCAAGCGAGCGCTTTGCCCGCGCTTTCGCTCTCCGAGCACGAACAAAAAGTTTATGAGGCGCTCGGCGACGAGGAGTCGAGTATCGAAGACGTCATTCGCCGCAGCGGCCTACCAAGCTCGGTCGTGAACGTTGCGCTGTTAAGCTTGGAAATCAAGCGGCTCATCAAACAACTGCCGGGTAAAGTATTTGTGCGGAACCGTTGGTCTGCGTGACCGGTCAGGCTTCGCTCCGCTTGATGCTCTGAAGCGGCTGTGGTGGCAAGCTCCGCGCGCGCCCTGCAAACGTTGGGAGCCGGACACAGGGCGTAGTGAGCCGCTACGCCTTCCACCGACACGCACCTGCTTTATGCATGCAGGTCAACTCTGCTGGGGTGGGCCTGCCGGCTGGGCGGCCTTCGCCTTATCCGGCGGCGGCACAACTACGACAGGGACCGGGTACCGGAGCTTGAGCACCTCGTCCACAAGCACCTCGATGTAATAGTTGCCGGGCGCTTTCAGCTCGACCTGGGGGAACACCGTCACGTTGCTGGCGCATAGGAAGGCTTCCTCGAGCGTAAACCGCAGCTCGCTCCGGCGCAGCACCGTCTGCTGATCCGGCGCAATCAGGCGCACAGCCTCGATGAACTGGCCCAGGCCGGAGCTCCAACGGTTAAATACGGTCAGGCGGTAGGCTGTGACAGGCAGGCGCGGGACGCGGATCGAGCTTAGTACTCCTACAATAATGAAATTGCCGTTGATTTCCTGCCGCACTTCCTCGCACAAAAGCGAGCATTGCAGGTCGGGCAAAATCCGCTTGGCATTCATGTGTGTCGCAACGCTTTACTGCACCGCCTGGCTCTCGGCCGCGCGGACAGTGTTCCGCATCAGCATGGCGATTGTCATTGGCCCCACCCCGCCAGGGTTCGGCGTGATCTTGCCCGCAATCGGTTGCACAGCCGCGAAGTCCACGTCGCCCACTAGCTTGCTCCCGCTCGGGCTTGTCTGATCCGGCACGCGGTTCACCCCGACGTCAATCACAACAGCGCCGGGCTTGACCATGTCGGCCTTGACGAATAGCGGCACGCCAATGGCCGCAACAAGAATGTCTGCGCGCAAACAGTGCGCTTTGATGTCACGTGTGGCCGAGTGGCAAATGGTCACCGTGGCGTTGGCGCCCCGCGCTTTCTGCGCTAGCATGGCCGCCAGAGGCTTGCCAACTATGTTACCCCGCCCCAGCACAACCACGTGCGCACCTTCAGTACTTATGCCGGTGCGCACCAGCAGTTCGCGGATTCCGGCCGGTGTGCACGGCTCGAACCCGGTCGGGTCGCCCAACATCAGCTTGCCCAAATTTAGCGGGTGGAACCCGTCCACGTCTTTTTCAGGCGATACGCTCGAATACACGACCGCCGGCCGAATATGCGCCGGCAACGGTGCCTGGACCAAAATCCCGTGCAAACGTTTGTCGGCATTTAACTTTGCTATCAGTCCGAGCAGCTCCGACTCGGTGGTGGTCTCGGGCAGTACGTGCGTCTCGGAGTAAATGCCCAGCTCGGCGCTCACCTTTTCTTTACGGCCCACATACACTTTCGACGCGGGGTCTTCACCGACGCGGACGAACGCGAGCCCGGGTTGGATCCCGCGCGATTTGAGTTCGGCAATGCGCTGGGCTAGCTCGGCCTGGATCTGAGCAGCAATGGCCCGACCGTCAATCAGGTTGGTCGCTTGCATCACTCGACCACGTAGATGCGTTGGATTGTGAGCACGGGTGTGTTTGTCCAGCGCGGGTCGAGCCCTTCTTCGCCGGTCACGATGACGCGCAGGCCTTTGTACCTGCGCAGGTTCAGGTTCGTGGAAGTCGTGTAAAGGTAGTTGATGATCCGGCCCGTCTCGGGGCTGACCAAGCAGTACAGCGTGGGGGCCTGAATGCTCACAGAGTGCCGGACAATACCTTCGCGTTGGACGATTCGTTTCGGCTGCAGTTGTTCCTCTGGCACGGGTGAGATCACTACCGGCTCAGTTGGAGGAGGTGTGGTCGGGGCAGGCTCGACCTTAGGCTCCGCCGGCGTTGCGACAATTTCGGGCCCGGGCGCAACCGTTTCCACAACTGGTGCAGGCTCAGGAGTTGGGGATGGCGTCGGCTGCAGCTCGCCCTCCGGCTTGGCCGCAGCAAGCTGGGCAGCGGTTGGTTCCTGGCGGAGATACCGCGCAGCAACGTACGCGTATGCGTTTGTCGGCGGCAC
>JANWZY010000127.1:0-3416 GCA_025061935.1 Verrucomicrobiia bacterium | reverse complement strand
GATCCAATTGTCTTTTGTCGTTACTTCAATGATTGCGTCGCCGCGTTCGAGCGTGCCCACCACACTGTAGTTTTCACCTGGGCCGGCGCGCATGTTCAGCCGGCGCGGCAGCACGGTCTTATTCGTCGGGTCAATGAACTGCGCGTGGACCCACACAGACGCATTAGTTGGAAAGGCGATCTTCGCCCACTCGGCCGGCTCGCCAGGCCCGGGCTTCGGAAGTGTCACTTTCTCCAACACAACTACTGTCTCGCCCCGGTTCAATCGGGTAATGACCTCGCTGCGGATTGTAGGTCGGCCCCGCACATTCACATTCTCGCCAGTCACAATTGCGGGGCCCGGCTGCAGCTCCGCAGACGGTTGTTGTGCCACGCTTGCACCCGGACCCAGCGCAAGCGCTACTGCGCACACAAAAGCCAGGCGCATCAGAAAAGTCGTTTTCATACACAGCGAAGTTAGAGTTTCAACCTCTGGTCATGTCAAATCTTTGCGCGACACGCACTCTGCGCTCTCAGCGCCTAAACCCGCCGTGCCCGCCTGCCCGCCCCGTTTCTAGCTTGGCCGGTTCAGTGATCAAGCGCATCGAGCCCGCCCGGTGCCGAAATACGCACGCACGCCGGAAGACTGCACGCCCGTCACTCCGGCTTCGTTTTCGGCAACCCGGTCACGCGGTCGCCTTCCTTCCAAAGGCCGCGTTTCTTCAGCAGCTCGATCCGCTCATGGCGCTTAAGCACGTTGCGCTTCGCACCAAGTACTGTTGACGCACGCAAACTCCGATGCTGCGACATAGCAAAAATTAGGTTCCACTAAATTCCTGCGTGACTACACGCAGGAAGCTTTTATAGCACGGCGCAGGCATACCTGCAAAGCAATTTAGCCGCGCCGGCTGCGAACGGTTGGTGCCAAAAGTTGCTACTGGAGCCGAGTTGGACCGGGGTCAAAACGAGGCGTTACGGCAAATGTGTGGTTGATCATCAGATGCGCCGCGTTTTGAGCCAATAAACCAAATCTGAAGTCCTGGTCCAACTATACCAGCGCTATCAGCACCGCTCGGGAGTGACTTATCAATCAAGCCGCCGCCCGCCTGGCCTCATTGCAAAGGCGCCATTCGGGTGTTGCGGCCGGAGCTCAATCCCGCCTCGCGCGCACGATGACCGTGCCCCAAAATGCCGGAGGAAAAAAGCCGGAGCTGGACAGCCCTGCATGCGCGGCTACATCCGCTACAGTTGGAATGTGTTATTCCAGCATCAGATGGAACAGATCGAGGCCATCCGACTCCTTCGAGACCGAACCCAAAGCTGCTAGTCCAGTGAGACTCAAACATCCAAACAACGAGACGGCGGAGGTGGCACGCCCCTCGGTCCTTGCTCCCTTTGTTCTGGATTGGACGAAAGCACGGGTAACGCCAGCTATGGGCACAATGACCTGTGGCCTTGCAACTCTTCCCGGGAACAATCTTCTTGGGGCACACCCCATACCGCCGAGACAGGCGCGCCACGCGCTGACAGAGTTCACTCAGGATGGTGTAGTGCACCCGAGATATGAAGAAGACACTTGGTACGAAAAGAGAGTTCCACGTCGTAATCGAACGGGATGCGGACGGCTACTTTGTCGCCTCGGTGCCGGCTTTGCCAGGGTGTCACACGCAGGCGAAGTCTCTGGATGGGTTGATGCAGCGGATCAAAGAGGCAATAGAGTTGTACCTTGAAGTGGGGGAGCCGATGGCAAAAGAGTTTGTGGGCGTGCAGCGCGTAGCAATCTCTCGATGAGTGGAAAGTTAGGGGCGAGAACGGGCCGGGAGTTAATCGGCGCGTTGCAGCGTATGGGCTTTGAAGTGGTTCGATTGAAAAGGAGCCTTTTCTTCCTTCGGCATCCGGATGGGCGCAGCACCGTTGTTCTGGTGCACCGGGGTGAAACAATCGGCAAGGGATTACTTTCTCAAATATTGCGCGATTGCGAAATTACCAAAGAGCCACTCCGCAGGTTTTTCTAGTTGCGAATGGCGCGCGTCGGGGTAAGAAATACCCTTGGTTTCTACCCGTTCTATGTCCGTTTTAAGCGGCAACCCGCCGAAGGGGCGGACTAGGTTTTACGTTAGTGAAGGCGCGAATATAGCGGCCACGATGAATGAGCACGGCTACCCGCACGAAACCTACCCTCGCGGCGTAGGGCTGGCGGGCGATCCCGCAGACGCGCGACAGGTGCCGGTGACGCCTCGCGCATGTCCAAATGCCGGGACCTACTACACCCATCACAACCATTGTGGGGACATAATCTCGGCACGGCGCGGCACGACGACCGTGGGCAATTATTCCTATTCCGCATCCGGCAGTCTGCAATCCGCAATCGGCCCCGACCTTTGTCGTTTCAAATTCAGCAGCAAGGAACGCGACCCCTCCACCGGCTTCAGTTACTACGGCTACCGCTTCTACGCGCCCGCTTGGCAGAGATGGACGAGCACGGATCCGATAACAGAAAAGGGCGGCTATAACCTTTACAGTTTTGTCGCTAACAGGCCTTTGGCCCATTTGGATACGCTCGGACAGAAGATTTTGGGAATCTCGGCCAAAGGTAAGTGTTGCAATCTATCCGGAGGTACAGAGTACGCGTTAGTAGATGGGCAATGGATAAGATTGGACCCGGGCCAGTGCACAAATGTCAGCCAAGATTGTGATGGGATGACATGTGGCGGAGGCTTCTACGCTATAAACTTCCCCAGTTGGCTTGGCTACGGGGCTTGCAGGACGCCATGCAAGGATGACTGGTGGTTTAAGAGAAAGAGGTGGGAGCCTGGTGACGGTGACTTTCAAAGAAACCCGTTTGGCAAAGAATCGCCTCGGGGACCGAGGTGCACCAAGTAATGAACTACCAGGTGGCCGTTCGAGATGCAGATGCACATGAGCGCATGCACGGGTAAGATCGGCACTTCAAGTTGGTGGCTGAATTGGCTGGCTGTCGCGCTGGCTTTGGGAACCGTTGGTTGCTGGCGTGAACACGCAATAGTGAAGGGCCAGACGAAAGACGGGCACCTTTACGCATTGACTGAAGCATGGGCACCATTTGAGGGGTACGGGGCCAGTTTTTTGTTCTTGCCCAGCGGGTCCACGCAGTGGCTCAGGTTTTACATATCGCATCAAGGGCCTTCGTGGCGGAAAACTAAGGTGGACGTTCTGGAAGAGGACCGCAAAATTACGTTGGCGAAGGAAGGTAAGATCACGCATTATCTTGTTTGGTCGCCTCAGATAGTGTGGGTCCAGGTCGGTCGTGGCCTAACCAACGTGGTTACAGAGGGGGATTTTTGGACGCCAAGGGTCCCGCCTTCACTAAGGCGTATGGAAACCAAACCCTAGTGAAAAGGGACTGGATAAAGTTCGGATCGTTTTTCAGCACGGAAAACGGGTGGCTGATTCGAAACT
>JANWZY010000126.1 GCA_025061935.1 Verrucomicrobiia bacterium | reverse complement strand
AGCGCCCGGGCTCGGCCGGGTGTCAAAGGCACTCCCAGTGGCAAGCCGTGCCAACGGTTCGGCTTGACAGCGTGAAACCGTTGAACCGGTGTGTGTGTCAGTGCCGGCATGCATCGGCTGAAGCCCGGTGTTAATGAAAAGGCGCTATTCATCGGCGCGCGTCTCAATAGGCACGGGCAGCTTCGATGTATGCAACTAAAAACGAACGTAGCCTTTGGTGATGCGCCTGAGGCGGACATCTGCCCGAAAGCGTCGCAATAGGCGGCTGGCCGGAGCCGCGACGTGAGTGGTGGGCATCGAGCCTCTTGCTCAACCATCCGAGTTAGGAAAGGGAGGATGGACTATTCGCCCAAACTCGTTCAACCGCCGGCTTCGGAACGTTTTTCGCGGCATACGAACACACCTGTGACGAGTCACAACCGGCCAGAACCGAACTGGTGTGGCTCAGTGCCGATCGCGGACAATAGCGGGGGTTATCTCGGAAGGTCATCCCGCCGAGGATATGGTCTGACGTCCATGGGACGACTTGTGCGGCGTTGGGTTAATGGGTTGCGGGGTATTGCCCGCTGTTCCCACGCCGGGCCATTGGTCTCCCGCCACGGTACGCCTGGGCTAGATACTCGCCGCCCGAGCTGGAACTGGCAATTGCAGCGGGCCTTTAGACCGAGTGAATTAATGTCCCAATTCTGAAGCGTCGTTTTATCAGCTTCTGACGAGTTGGCGGCGCCGCTTAAGCTGCGCGGCCGGTTGCGCGTGGCGGATCTTCGGGATCCGAAATGCGGCGGTAATGGGTCAACTGTGGAATCCCGGGGTGGGTTTGCTCTAGCGCGATCAACAGCTACGGTTTGGCGGTTTGTGCGCAGCGCGGTTGCGCACCAGCCAGATCAAGAATGACCACAGGCCACTGAAGCGGTATCCCGGGTCTACATACCGTTCGATCACGTAGAACGCGCAGTAGTAAAACCTGCAGAAGCTCCATACGCTCACTGTGAGCAACACGGCAGTGGCAAGTTCCCCGCACCGGATCAGTAGCGACACGCTGGCCAGCGCGCCGGTGAGCAAAAACAGAATTGCTTTGATTTTGATCCATCGGGCTTGGGTAATTTCTTTCATTTGAGAAGGTCTGTTATTGCTGTGGCTGCGCGGTCGGCGACGCCCGGCCCGCCGAGTTGCGCGGTCAACTGCGATAGTTTTTTGCGCAATGCGCGCAATCGCGCCGGGTCGTTCAGCAGTTCGAGTGCGGCGCGGGCGACGTTCGCAGGCGTGGCTGCTGCCTGAATGAGCTCGGGCATCAGTTCTTCACCTGCCAACAGGTTCGGCATAGCCAAGTGTTTCACCTTCACAAATTGCTTGGCCACCAAGTAGGTCGGCCACGAGGTTTTGTAGATAACCACGGTCGGGACACCCAGCACGGCGCATTCGAGCGTGACGGTGCCCGACTTCGCAATCGCGATCGTTGCGCGGCTCAGCGCCTGGTACAGCCCATCATGAACAAGCTCAACATGTTCAGGCACGCCGAGCGACCGCGCCTGAGCTGCGAGTGTTTCGTCGGGCAGCACCATTTTAGCTGCGCATCCGCGCAGATGAGACCTGATCAGCTCGAATGCTCCGAGCATTACCGGCACGTGCCGGCGCAATTCATCTATTCTGCTGCCTGGTAAAAGCACAACCTGTGGCGGCTCGTCGGTCTCAGTGCGCGGTTCCGCGGCCGGCCATGCGAGCATGCCGGCCTGCGCGAGCCTGTCGAGTACCGGGTGCCCAACAAACTCGATTTTGACCTCGGGCGCGTGTGCCGCATACCACGCTTTCTCGAACGGCAATATGCTCAGTACCAAGTCGTAGTCGGCGGCGAGCCGGCGTACCCTGCCTGGGCGCGACGCCCACACCTGGGGTGAGACGTACTGGATAATCACCGGGTTCCATGGCTGGAACCAACTTAGCCGATTGCGCACGTACCGCCTGATGGCGCGCGCGAGCCTGTGGTTGAACCCGAAAAAGTCCACGCACACTATGGCATCGGGCTTGCGCTGGACGGCGAGCCTGACGAGCTGCCCAAGCAGTTTGCCGAACAACCTTAGGCGCCGGAGCGGTTCGGCGAGGCCAACCACTGCATGCTGCGTCAGGTGCGCTGCTAGCTCGACGCCGGCCGCGGCCATGCGCGGGCCGCCCGCGCCAAAGAAAAGTGGCTCGAGCGGCGTACGGCGCGGTTGTACATCCGAGGTGGGTTGCTGCGCGAGCTGGATCACTTTCGACCGCAATGCTGGCACAAGCTCGGCAGCCAGTAGATCGCCACTGGCCTCGCCTGCAACAATCATGAACGTGAGCGGTCTCATAGTTCTGTCACAACTCGACTCCTGCCTGCAAAGCCCGCGTTTTGGACTACGCGGAGTTGCGTATTTGGCGCGTGATTTCGATAGCTAGTTCGAGTGCGCGTTTGGCGGATTCGCCGCTGACGGCTGGCGTTTGGCGCTCGAGCACGCACTGGACGAAATGCTCCAGCTCAAGCTTCAGTGGCTCGTCCTTCTGGATTGGCACCGGCTCGCGCACAATGCACCTGCCGGCGAATGAGCTCACGATCGTCGAGTGCTTGCCGGCGAAAAGTTTTTTGAGCACCGAGCTTTCCTGCTCGCCCTCGCGCGCAAGCCTGTAAATGAACCCTTCCTGCGCCCTGTAGTCGAGCGAGATGTAGCTGGGTACAGGCCTGGCGCTGAACACGCGGATTTTGCGCATGCGCTCAGGGCTGACCCTGCTGGCGGTCAGGTTCGCGACGCAGCCGTTGGCGAAACGCAGGCGCGCATTCGCTATGTCCTCGCTCTGGCTCAATACGGCCACCCCGACTGCCTCGACGCTTGCCACGGGTGCCTTCACAAATGCCATTACTACATCCAGGTCATGAATCATCAGGTCAAGCACTACACCGATGTCTGTCGAACGCGCCGGATAGGGTGAGAGCCTGTGCGCCTCGATGAACCGCGGCTCGGCGGCCACGGTTTCGAGATATTTGAACACCGGGTTGAACCGCTCGACATGCCCGACCTGCAGTATGCAATTGTTGCGGCGCGCTAATTCGACAAGCTCACTTGCTTGAGCCGTGTTGTCAGTCATCGGCTTTTCTACCAGCACATGTTTCCCCTGCGCGAGCAACATTTTCGCGATTTCGAAGTGCGTCGAGGTGGGCGTCACGATGCTGAACGCGTCGGCGGCCGCAGCCGCGGCATCGAGCGAGTCGAAGGCTCTGACTCCGAACCTGGCTGCCACCGACTGCGCCACTTCGCGGCGTATGTCGTACACGCCTGCGAATTCGATCTGCCCGTTTGCGGCGAGCGCGTGATACAGCCGCGCATGCTCTTTGCCGAGTGAGCCGGTGCCGACCACAGCCACTCTGAGGCGCGAACGCATGGCGGTTTTATAACCTGCGGCGCGGCCTGGCTAAAGCCGAAACTCGACTAATTTTCCCGCAATCGTCGGCGGTCAGATAGTGCAGCCGTCGCGCGGGCGCTGAGTGTGCTGTAAATTCGTGCCTCGCAGAGCGTCCCGCTCCGTGCGCGACGACCGGGACACACTGCAGCGGTGCATGCGATTTGTCGTGCGATGCATCCGCAAGTGTGAGGCCTTATGTGCCTCCAAGTTGGTTTGTGTCCGGGGGCGGCCCCAGCCTGTTTTCTTTCAGGCCGCGATTGAAGTACTGGATGAACATCTGCAGTTCAGTGAGCATGCTTTGCTCGAGCGCGGCATGGTCGGTGTCACCGGCCGTTCTGGAGTGAGGTTGTTGCCAGGTAAATAGCTCAGATAGCTCAGGTTTACGCCGATAGTGTGACGCATGACGAAGCCAGGCTTAACTAGCCAGTACGTGGCGGCTGCGTAGTTTTAGCGCGCATCCGCTGAAACTTCAGCTACAAGCGAATTCAGCCCTCAAATGTGGTGCACATCGAGATTAACGGCTGGCATAGGTGCTGATTCCGGCTTATGGACGGTGGGGATGCGTCTCCAGCGGCCCATGTATCACGGTGTGCCACGCAGCGGTTACGTGACCTTCTCCGTGCCGAATTCGAAGCTTAGCTTGCCCGAGTTGTCTAAGAGGAGTCGGGCTGAAAAAGGCTTGCCTGCGCGCGATATGAAGTTGTCCAGCAAATCGGTCTTGCCAACTGCGAGCAGTTTGGCGACCTGGTCGGGTTCGAGCGGCCGTTGCAAAATTTGCTTGCTTATGCTGAAGTTGCACCGGCGCGGCTTGGTCTGCGACTTCTCGCACACATACGCAGTGTCGGTTTGGAATATGCCGCCGCCGCATTTCGGGCATTTGCCGAGCGGCGTTTGGGATGTGAAATCTGGGGGTTCGCTAGCCCTGCGCGGTGCCGCACTTTTTGCGGGTGCGCGTCCTGGGCCGGTGCCGTTGGCGAACTCGAACCCGATCTCGCCATCGTTGCCAAGCACAAGGCAGGCCGTGAATGGTCGCCCGCTCTTGGAAATGAACCTGGGCAACGGGTCTGTGCGGCCGGTCTGAAGCAACTTGCTCATCTGCGTGCGGTCAATCGGCTGGCGCAAGATAACTTTGCCCGCGCTGAACTTGCACGTACGGTTCTTGCCGGCCGCATTTTCGCATGTGTACCTGGTTGCGCCCTCGAACACGCGCGCGCCGCACTTGGGGCAATTCCCGACAGGCTCGGTGTTTGCGAACTCGGCACTTGTCAGCGTGGTGCTTGCGGGCGTCGCATTGTCCGGGAAAACAAACTCGAGCTTGAACTGGTCGTTGAACCGAAGCTCGGCTTCGAACCGTTTCCCGTTGCGGCTGCGGAAGCCTGACAGCGGGCCGACCCGGCCTTTACTCAGCAATGTTTCGAACTCGGCGCGCGTGAGCATCCTGCCTGCGATCGTTTTCCAGACGGCAAAGTCGCAGGCATTGTTTGTGCAACTGAAGCTGCGGAACCGCTCCAGAATCGGCTGGCCGCACTTGGGGCATTTGCCGAACGGCGCGGTCTCGTCGAGGTGCTCGTCCGGCTTAAACGATTTTGCCTTGTTGACAATCTGCTCGGTCAGCGCGCGGATGGATTGCATGAACTCTGCGCGTGTGAGCTTGTTCTGTTCGATCTTGCGTAGCTTGTACTCCCACTCACCGGTCATTTCCGGGCTGGTCAGCTCCGGCACGGCCCGTTTCAGAAGTGCTATTGTCTGGAGCGCTTTGGGCGTCGGGTGCAGCTCTTTGCCGTGGCGCGTGAGGTACCGCGCCTCGATCAACGTCTCGATAATTGCGGCGCGCGTGGCAGGTGTGCCGAGGCCTTTTTCTTTCATTGCCTCGCGGAGCTCTTCGTCTTCGACCAGTTTGCCCGCGCTTTCCATTGCGCTGAGTATCGTGGCCTCGGTATAGCGCGGCGGCGGCTTGGTTTGGTCAGTTTGTATTTCCACCCGCGCTGTGAGCACGCGCGCCCCTTGCGCGACCGGCACAAGATTCTCCTCCGGCTTGTCCATCAATTCGCGTCCGTACACTTCGAGCCAGCCGAGTTCGACCAAAATTTTGCCCTCGGTCTTAAACGGTTCACCTTCGACGCGCGTGATCCGGGTGGTCGTCATGTACTGCGCGGCGGGGAAAAAGACCGCAACGAACCGCTTGGTTATCATGTCGAACAACGCCTGTTCGTCGCGGCCGAGCGCAGCCGGCACTTTCCCCGTGGGAATGATTGCGAAGTGGTCGCCAACCTTTGCGTCGTTGAAGACGCGCTTGTTCGGCCTGACCCAGCCGTTGTCGAGCGCCTTACGCGCGAACTGTCCGAGCGGAGTGTCGCACAACTTGGCCAGCGTGTTGCGCACGGTGCCGATGTAGTCCTCTGGCAGGCACCGCGAGTCTGTTCGCGGGTACGTGATCGCCTTGTGTTTCTCGTACAGTGCCTGGGCAATTTGGAGTGTGCGGTGCGCGGAGAACCCGAGACGCGCGTTCGCATCGCGTTGCAAGCTTGTCAGGTCGTAAAGTTGTGGGGGCAGTTGCGATGAAGGCTTCGTCTCTTCAAGCTCTACAACCCCGGGCTTGGCTTCGCATCGGCGTTGGACTGCTTCGGCCAGCTCACGATGCCATAGGCGGGGGGCTTGACGGTGCTCGTCCCACAACGACCCGTTTGCTGGATCGAGTTGCGCCGCTGCATTTGGGAGGTCAAGCCCTAGCCGTGCAGCCAGACGGCGAACGCGCTCCAGTTCAGTCTCATCCTTTTTGAAGCCTTCATCGAACCAGCGGCCTGCGTATTCACCAGTCTCGGTCTTAAACGTTGCAACAAGCTCGTAGAACTCGCGCGGCTTGAATTGTTGAATCTTATGCTCGCGCTCGACTATGATGGCGAGCGTGGGCGTTTGGACACGCCCGAGTGATGTGACGGTGCTGCCGCGGCCGCCGCGCAGGCGCAACGTGAATGCGCGCGTGGCGTTGATGCCGACCAACCAGTCTGCCTCGTTCCTGCAGCGTGCTGCTTCCGCCAGCGGTTGCATTTCAGCGTCGCTGCGCAGGTGCTCGAACCCCTCCCTGATCGCCTCCGGGGTCATTGATTGGAGCCAGAGCCTTTTGATCGGCTTGGTGCTGCCTGCGTACTGGATTATATAGCGGAAGATCAGCTCGCCTTCGCGCCCGGCGTCGCAAGCGTTAATCACTTCGGTCACTGAATCGTCGTTGAGCAATTTGCACAGAACCTTGACCCGGTTACGCACTCCGTCCACAGGTTCCAAATCGAACTCGTGCGGCATGATCGGCAGCTTGTCTAACGCCCACTTGTCCTGCGCTTTCATTGACGCTGGCACGGCCAGCTCGAACAAGTGCCCTACGGCCCACGAAAGCAGGTACCGATCGCTCTCGTAGTATTCCTTGTGCTTTTTGAACCCGCCGAGCGCCTTGGCTATGTCGGCTGCAACCGACGGCTTCTCCGTTATGATTAACGCCTTGCCCATGTGTGGCGTTTCGTCTTTGCTCGTTTACAGGCACTGAATCAAACAATGGCGAAAGTCGTGGCGAACATGGCTACAAAAGTCGGGATAGTCAAAATTAAACGTCGGGCAAGCCGCATGTGCCAGATTGCACATTGCTGTTGATACTTCTGCACCGGCGCGCCAACTTTTGAGCCATGCGAGTGATTCGGTCGGTCGCCGCAATGCAACAGCTCGCGCTGAGCTGGCGCAGGCGCGGAATCTACGTCGGGTTCGTCCCCACAATGGGATACCTGCATGAAGGCCACCTGAGCTTGATCCGGCGCGCAACGCGCCTGGTGCGCCCGCGCAAGGGTAAGGTGGTCGTCAGCATTTACGTTAACCCGACCCAGTTCGGCCCGAATGAAGACTTCGCCCGGTACCCGCGCGACTTGAATCGCGACTTGCGCATGTGCCGCGCCGAAGGCGTGGACGTAGTGTTTGCCCCGACCGACAGGCACATGTATCCCGGGCTGAAGGAAGGCCGGTTCAGCACGTTTGTTGTCGAGGAGCAGCTCTCACAGCGAATGGAGGGCGCGTCGCGTCCGGGCCATTTCCGCGGCGTGACAACTGTGGTGGCCAAGCTGTTCAACATAGTCCAGCCGGATTTCGCTGTGTTCGGGGCCAAAGACTGGCAGCAGGCTCAGGTCATTCGGCGGATGGTCGCGGACCTAAATTTTCCGGTGCGGATCATTGTGGCGCCCACGGTGCGTGAACCGGACGGCTTGGCCATGAGCTCGCGGAATACATATCTGGGTCCGGCCGAGCGCGCTGCCGCCACAGTCCTGTTCCGCGCGATCCAACGTGCACGAGCCGCCGTCCGTGCGCGCCCGGTCAGCGCCGTGAAACTCAAACGGGATTTGGAACAGTTCATCCGGGCCGAACCTTTGGCGAAGCTGGACTACATCGAGTTTTTCGATTCGACCACGCTCCAGCCCGTCGAGACGGTAACGCGCGGAACGCACATTGCCCTGGCCGTGTTCATCGGCAGGACACGGCTCATTGACAACGCGCGGCTTTGAGGTTTGCGAGCCTGCACAGCGTGCAGCAAAAGCCGCGCGTGTAAAACCTGTTTCTTCCAACTGTGAGTCCGCTATAGCCACGACAGCGGACTGATGGTGTCGGTGCCGAGTCCGAACCGCGGACTAGCCTTGAGCGACAGCGTGAGCGCGACACCGAAATCGGTGCGGCCAGCTATGTCCTCGCGCACTCGGAACACGATCGCGCCGGTCCAACTGC
>JANWZY010000125.1 GCA_025061935.1 Verrucomicrobiia bacterium | reverse complement strand
CACTCCAAACGCTTCGCGAGACAGAAGACTCAACCAGTCTGATTTCTGGTGCCAATGAATCGGGTACGAAACCCGTAGCGAAGTTGTGCTTGTCGAAGCGCAGCAGGCCTGGAAGCACTGATCCCATGTCCGCGTTTTTACAAACGCAGCTACAGGAATGGGCCGCCTCGGCTGTAGCTGTGCTTGTGAAAGCGCAGCCAGCGCGTTTCGCTAGCGCTCCGCCGGCCTGACGCGCCTTGCGTCGTGCCAGTCAGCGCCGCAAGGCGCGGCAGACCATAGCCCACCACGTAAGTGGTGGGCACCCAAGACCAAAAGCCAAAAACAGTCCCGTCAGGGACGGCAGAGCCGTTTCGGGCGTGCAACCCGTATCCGGGTGCCGGAATCGCACGGGGTTGGTTCAGCAGGCCGGTTCAGCAGCCTGGTGGGCGAGTTTTTTTCAGGCACTTGCCTTGGGTGCGGTGACTGAGTGCACCGTTTCTGTCGTCCCTGGCGGGACTGGCTGCGATTTCTTGGGCTTTTGTGCCCACCGTTGACACGGTGGGCTATGGTCTGTCGCCCTGACGGGCTTCGCATTTGTGCGATGTCCGAGCGCGTTCGGGTGCGGCAGAGTCCAGACACGGCGCTTCCGGAGTTTTCCGTAAATCCCTGATGTCTTTCATGACGACGACATTTAGCACCCGGATGCAGTCGGGTGTCGGAGGTGCCGGTAGCAGCGAGTCGTTTCGGCAGCTTGGTTTGGAGGCACAAAACCGTTGAAACGTTTTTGAGGGATGGCGCTGGGGTACACCGGGCTGAAGCGCGGTGTTAATGAAAATTTGCCACTTACTACTGCGCTTTTTGGCACGGCGGGTGCCGGGCGCACGCGTGTTTAGCGCTGGCCGATTGTGAGTGGTACCAGGCAAGTGTTTTTGGGAATGCTCTGGTGTGTTTCGGGATGGCGCTGCGTTTGCGCGGTGGTGCTCTACAAGGCGGAATGGTGGTAGTCGGATGCGCGGCTTTTAGTCTTTGGTTGCCGATGCGGCGTTTGTTGATTGGGCTAGGTCGAAGTCAGGCGGCAGCGGCGGCAACGGCGGTTGGTCGAGTCCTGGGGGTTCAGGCGGCCACATGGGCACCTGCCGCACAAGCTCGCGCCAACGCTGGCGCTCGGCCGGTGTCATGCTTTTCCATCGCTCGGCATTTTTGAGGAACTGCTCGCGTTGCTCGGGGGTCATTGTGGCGAACCTGCCGAATGCGCGAATGCATCGCGCGCGCAGCTCTGGCGGCAAATTCCGGAACGACTCGAGGGCGCGTTCAATTTGGCGCCGCTCGGTCTCGGACAGCATGCCTAGGACTTCTTTTTGTTCGTGCTCGGTAAGTTCAAAAAACTTGAAAGTATCCCTGAGCGCCTTGCGGACTTGTTCTGTTGGGGGCTGGGGCGCGGGGTTGCCTGTGTCAATTTGGAGGTACTTGCGCAGCGTTTCGGCATTGTGCATTAGCTCTTCTTGGAGTGGTGGTGGCAATATTTCCGCCTGGGTGAGCCTGTCTTCGACGAACCTGCGGATATCTTGAGGCACTTCTTGGAGCCGGGCTTGGCGCTCGGCGCCTTTCAGTGGTAGCAGTTGGACGACGTGCCATTGTAGCTCGGTTGCGCGGAGGCGCAGCTCGCGCTCGTCTGGTGGCAATGCCTGGTACTCGCGCAGTTTCGCCAATAACTGTTCGCGCTTTTCCGGGGGCTTGTCGGCGAGCAGTTTGTCAAGCTCGTCCGGTTCAGCGTCTAACATCGCGCGGAACAGGTCAACTGGCGAGCCGCCTGCTCGCTTGCCCGGCTGGGAAGATTCTGCCTGATTGGTCGCTTTAGCTGCAATTGTTTGGTTTGTCGTTACTGCACTGGAGGCGTAGTTGTTTGAGGTGGCTGCAGCTATGCCTGTGCTGGATACAGCCAGGGCAGCGCAGAGTGAAATCCCCTGGCGCCACAGAGTATTCATTTCAGGAGCGTGAGCAACTCGGTGTCTGGTGGCGGTAACTGCCCGAGCCGCCGGATCGTGTCGTAATCAATTAGCACGTCCGGGCCGGGTAACTGCCCGACTTTGGCCATAACGGCGACGCTTTGGGCGATGCGCGCGCGCGTGGCGACCCGGTACTGATGCAAGCCGAGCAGTGCCAGTGCCAGCGCAAGGATGGCCAACGCGGTGTTGGGCAGCCACCCGAGCCGTCGGAGCGCGAGGAAAAGCTCGGTCAACCTGGCGGTGGTTTGCGCAGGCTTGCGCTCGACGGCGGCGAGCACGCGCGCGGTGAAGTTTGGCGCGACCGGCTTGTCTGGCAACTGGTTCAGTGCCGCTGTGAGCCGCGTTTCCAGGTCCAAATCTTCGGCCATGTTCGGGTGCGCAGCAACCAGTTCGCGCAGCTCGGCCGCTTCTGCTTCGGTGAGCTCGCGCCGCCACAATGTTTCCAGCAACCTGTTGTATGCGTCGCCGTTCCGGATGTTCATCGCCAAGAATACTTAAACCGGTGCGTGGCCAAAGTTGCTCGGCTTTTTGTGGTCTTTCCAGACGCCAGTTCGCAAATACGGCTTGAGCCGTGCCTTGAGCGTTTCGCGCGCGCGGAAAATAAGGGATTTGGTTGCCGCGAGCGAGCAGCCGAGCACAGCCGCGATTTCTTCGTAGCTGAGCTGCTGATCGCAGCAAAGCAAAATGGCCATGCGCTGGTTTGGTGGCAGCTCGGTCAGCGCCTGTTCGAGCTTCTGTTCGAGTTCAGTTTGCAGCAGTGCTGCCGAGGGCGCGTATGCGCGGGTGTCTTCGTATTGACGTGCGTGCTGTTTTTCCTCGCCCTGCAGCGCTGGTTCCATCGGCTCGGCAGGGTGCCGCGCGCGCCGGCGCAACTCGTTGAGGCAAAAGTTGCGCGCTATGGTGTAAATCCACGTGCTGAACTTGGCCGACTCGCGGTAGCGGCGCGACGCGCGGTACACTTGTACGAAAACGGTTTGGGCCAGGTCTTCGGCCTCGGCCTGGTCCCCCAGCATCCGCGCGATAAAGTTGATAATCGGCTGTTTGTACTTGTCCACCAGCTCGGCGAATGCACGGGTATCGCCGCGCTTGACGCGGCTCATCAGGATTGCATCCGGGTCGGCTGGCATCGGCGCAAATGTATCAAACTGCGCGCAGCGGGCAACCATTCGGCCGGGCTCAGCTATGGCTGGCTGCGCGTTGTTCGCGGTGTGGTTGGCGGCGGGTTGTCGGACCGGTGTTGGCTCTTATCTCGATGGGTCTTGCGCCTCAACACGCTTGTGAGCCGTGCGCGACTGTAACGCTGGGCGAGTATGCACGGCAGGTTCGCCGCCAATGCATACCCGACAATGATCAGGTCGCCCCACCACGGGTTCCAAAGGAAAAAGACCGGCGCACACGCGATGGCTGTCCAGTGACACAGCTCTGCACGGAACGTTTCCCGGATGAAGCGTTCCAAATACTCTGGCCGTGTGTCGCCGAGTGCGGCTTTGGCGAACCCGCCGTCGAACCAATGCGCTGCGTCGGGCAACCAGTCTTTCCATGTTTTGATGCGGAACACGGTTTCGTAGAACCTGCCGGCGCGTTCCCACCAATGCGGGCCGGCCGGGTTGAACCAGTGATCGGGCATTTTTGTGAATGTCCACGCCAGACCGAGTTGAATTGCCAGCCAACCGCCGACGTTGAGCGCAATGATCCAGGCTGGTGCCAGGTCAATCGGCATGGATGATGCGTCCTTTCCAATTGACGGGTTTGCCCGAGCGGAGTTTGGCGCGCGTGAACACGACGAAAAAGAAGAGCAGCGGCACCGGATACAAAAGCGCCGTGCACCAGCGGAACGAGCCGAGCAGCCGCGCAAATGCCCACACTTGCGCTGCACAGGCAAGATAAACCAACCCCCACGCAATATGGTTGCCTGTGGCTGCCCAGCCAATTGGCGCAAGCGCAAGCCCGGTCAGCCACGACGCCACAAGAACCAGCGTTTTGCGCGGTGTCCGGGCCGCGCCGGTGGCGAATCCTTTTGTCCAGCCTTCGACCAGCTCGCGCAGTCCGTTCGGGTACATGCGGACGGCGATTACGCCGCGCCCGGTCACACTGCGCGTCGGTATGCCCGCCAGCCGGAACTGCTCCGCCAGAAATACGTTTTCGAGTGTTTTGCCTTTCACGGATTCGTGTCCGCCGGCACGCCGGTAACTTTGCCGGTCAACGAGCAGCATTTGGCCGAACAACCCGCGCGGTAATGTCCCGGCGACCATGCTCAGGTTAAAGAACAGCGACAACTCCTCGTACAGTTTCCGAACGTTGTGGAACGGGCCGACGGACAAAGCGCAGTATGGTGCAAAGTCTGAGTTCGTTCGCCGCTCGGGCTGTGGGTTCTCCTGATGCTCAGGGCGGCCTGATGGCTGAGCTACGAACTCGGTCAGTACCCGGCTCAGGCCGTCCTGCTCGAACCACGTGTCCGCGTCCATGAACATGAGCAGGTCGCCGCTGGCAGCTTGTGCGCCCTGGTGGCACGCCCAAGTTTTGCCGCGCCAGCCGTCGGGCAGCCGCTGGGAAGCGATGACTTTTGCGCCGCATTGCAGCGCGACTTCGGCGGTGCGGTCCGTCGAGCCGTCGTCAACCACGATTATTTCGCGCGGTTTGATTGATTGCGCCGAAATCGAGCGCAACAGTCTGGGGAGGTTATGCTCTTCATTCCGCGCGGGAATGATGATGGACAGTGTGTTGGCGAGCGTCTCGGGCGCGGTACTCGAACCGAGCCGTGGCACGCATGAGTTGGCCGCGCTACAACTTTTCATCCTGCCGAGCAACAGCCAGCCTGCGCACCAGAGTCCGAGCGTGAGCACAAACAGCGCGGTCATTTGTCCCAGGCAACGATTTTTTTGGCCACGTTTTGGCCGCAAAGGACGACCATTGGCATGCCACCCCCGGGATTGACCGAGCCGCCCACGAAAAACAGGTTCGGGTATTTCGCGCTTTGCTTGGGGGCTTTGAATGCGAGGTTTTTCCAACGATCGGCCACGACACCGTAAATCGAGCCTTTGTTCGAGTAGTATTGCCCGCGGATATCAAGCGGCGTCCAACAATGCTCGAACACGATGTGTTTGCGCAGGTCTGTCAGCCCCATCCGCTCGAGCTTGTCCAGGACGGATTCCTTGAACGCGAGATAATCACCGCGGCTCAACGGCCTGGCATCGTCAATGTACGGTATGTGCGGCAGAACCTTCAGGCAATCGCAGCCTGCCGGCGCGACTGACGGGTCCGTGCGCGAGGCGCAAACGAGATAAATTGTAGGGTCGGGCGGCAACTGCCGTTTCCGGAACACAGTGTGGAAATGCTCCTTTTGATTGTTCGAGAAAAAGAAATTGTGGTGCGCGAGTTGAGTGTATTGCCGGTCGAGGCCCAGCTCGAGCACAAGCCCCGAGCACGCCGGCTCGAATTTTTCGAGTGTGCGCATGAACGCTGCGTCCTCGCGCAACAGGTTCTCGTACGCCGGGACGACTTCCATGTTCGACACCACAATGTCGGCAGCGTGGAACTGGCCGTCCTTGGTAACGACGCCGGTCACACGGCTGCCGTCCTTGCGCACCTCGACGACCTCGCTGTTCAGCCGGACGGCCACGCCTACCTCATCCATGAGCCGTTGCAGCCCCAGCGCAATGCCGTACATGCCCCCGTCAACGTACCACAGGTCGTATCGGAACTGGATGGTGGGCAGGCAATTCATGAACGCCGGCGCGTGATACGCAGATGAGCCGACGTACTTGATGAAGTAGTCAAAGATGTCGCGCATGTAGCGGGTTTTGAGAAACCGCGCCACGCCGCCGTGCATGGTGCGGAACAGATCGAACTTGATGAAATTGCGCAGCCCGTAGAAGCGCCGGAACTCGGCCGGCGTGTCCAGGCCCTGCTCGAAATAGCCCGCGTTAATGAGGTCGTAGAGCCGACCGGAATAGTCGAGGAACCGCCGCACATTTGCCGGGTCTTCGCCAACCTTCCGGGCTTCTTCGGCCATCCGATCCGGCTCGGGATACAGGTCAACCACCGTGCCATCTTCGAAGAAACAGCGCCAGTGCGGCCGCAAGCTGCGGATGGGAATGTAATCTTTCATCTGCCTCCCGCTGCGCGCGAACAGCCGCTCGAAGATGTGGGGCAAGGTAAGTATGGACGGGCCGAGGTCGAACGTGTAGCCCCCCGACTTAAGCACGTTCAGCTTGCCGCCGATCCTGCCGTTTTTCTCGAAGACCTCGACCGCGTAGCCGGATTGACGAAGCGAAATGGCCGCAGACAGTCCGCCCAACCCCGCGCCGATGACAATGACTTTCTTTTTGCTCATGCCAAAAGCTGACGTGCTAAAGCGTGAACTACGAACCGGTTTGTAGTCCAGCCTTTAGGCCGCCCGGTTCGTAGTTCAGCCTTTAGGCTGCTGCAAACGAACCAGGCTAAAGCCTGAACTACAAACTCACACGCTAAAGCGTGCACAAGGGGCACTTAGTTTTTGCCTGTGCGATAATTCATGGCTTGACGAAGCACGACGCGGCGATGGAGCTTTGACCATACTAGTTATGAGCTTTGCATCGCTTGTCCAGCGTCAGCGCGCCTTTTTCCAGTCCGGCGCAACTCGGCCGCTCGAGTTCCGCGCCGCGCAGTTACGCAGGTTGCACGATGCGCTTGTGGAAAATGAGTCCGGCTTGCTCGACGCGGTGCGCGCGGACCTGCGCAAGCCGCCGCACGAGGCGTATTTGAGCGAAATTGCGTTCGTGCTGAGCGAGATCCGGTTTGCCCAGCGTCATTTGCGGCGCTGGTCAAAGCCGCAACGCCGGCGCGTGCCGTGGATGGCGCTGCCCGGGCAGGGGTTCGTGCTACCGGAGCCGTACGGGGTGGCGCTCATCATTGGCCCGTGGAATTATCCACTGCAACTAGTGCTTGCGCCGCTTGTGGGCGCAATTGCTGCGGGTAACTGCGCGGTGCTCAAGCCATCCGAGTTCGCCCCGCACACCGCCGCCGCAATTGCAAAGCTGGTCCGGGAAAATTTTGCCGAGGACTACATTGCGGTTGTTGAAGGCGACCGCGGTGTTGCCGAGGCGCTGCTGCGTGAACGGTTTGACAAGATCTTTTTCACAGGCAGCGCCAACGTCGGGCGCGCGGTTATGGCTGCTGCGGCGGAGCATCTTACGCCTGTGACACTGGAGCTGGGTGGCAAATGCCCGTGCATTGTTTGTGCAGATGCGCCGTTGGGGGTGACTGCAAGGCGGATCGTTTGGGGTAAATTCATGAATGCCGGTCAAACGTGTGTTGCGCCCGATTTCGTCCTGGTCGAGCGCAGGATCAGCGGCGGCCTCTTGAGCGCGTTGAAGCAAGCTTTGCGCGAATTTTACGGGGACGACCCGCGCAGAAGCCCCGATTACGGGCGGATTGTGAATCGGCGGCATTTCGATCGGCTGGTCGGGTATCTAGGTCAAGGCCGGATTGTTCACGGCGGGCAGCATGATTCGGGCGAGCTTTACATCGCACCGACCATCCTGACGGATGTGCCCCCGGACGCGCCGGTGATGCATGAGGAGATCTTTGGGCCGATCCTGCCCGTGCGCGAGTTCGACACGCTTGATGATGCGATAGCTATGTTGCGCGCCGGGCCGACGCCGCTGGCGCTTTACCTGTTCACCAACGACCGCGCGACCCAGGCCCGGGTGCTGGCCGAAACGCGCTCGGGCGGCGTTTGCATCAACGACACTGTCTTGCACATTCTTGGCAAGCAGCTTCCATTCGGGGGGTTGGGCGACAGTGGCATGGGCACATACCACGGCAAGGCCACATTCGATGCGTTCACGCATTATCGGTCTGTGCTGCGGCGCGCGTTTTGGTTCGATGTGAGACTGCGGTATCCGCCGGTGCGGATATCCTTGGCAAATCTCAAGTTGGCCGCGCGTTTTCTATTTGGAAGGTGACCGAGCGTGTTTTTTTAGTGCGGCAGGCGTTTGTAGTCCGGCCTTAGGCTGCGCGCCGTTTGCGGTTCGGGCGCGGGCGCTGTGGCAGAAGCAGGCTAAAGCCTGAACTACAAACATGCACGCTAAAGCGTGCACTACGAACCGGTTTGTAGTACAGCCTTTAGGCTGGATTTGTTCGCGATTCGGGTTTGGCCTGTGCTGAGGCAGAAGCAGGCTAAACCCTGAACTACGAACGGACACGCTAAAGCGTGGACTACGAACAAACACGCTAAAGCGTGTACTACGAACAAGAACGAAGTTCAGAGAACGGAAGAGCGGAGTGTAGGGCAAGCTTTTAGCGG
>JANWZY010000124.1 GCA_025061935.1 Verrucomicrobiia bacterium | reverse complement strand
CAGGCTGTGATTGCTCTGGCTTGGGCACGGGACTTGGCTGCGCTGGCGGCTGTGGCGACGGCCCTTGCGGGCCGCCGGGCCGGGGTAGTGAGGGTAGTGAAGCCATGCGCGGGCCTGGTCCGGGCGGCGCGCCGCCAGGGCCAGCCGGTTGCGGGCCGGCGCCAGCTACTTTCGCTTCGTAATCTTTGATGTCCAGCGTAAGTGTCGTGCCGCGGTTGAGTATTTTGGCGCGTCCCGCTTTTTCGTCTATTTCCACGACTTCGATGTCTTCGGTTGCTTCGCCCTCGGCTAAAACCAGAGGTTCCTGGGGCACAGGTTGGCCAGGCTTGGGCGGCTCGAGGAATTTGATTAGTGCGATTTTCCGGCCGCCCATGCTTGCCAGTCCCATGAGGGCGACCTTGGGCGGTGGTGGCGCCATTTCCGCAGGGTCCGGCGGCTTGACAGGTGGCTTTAGGCCGAAGACGTTACGGTCAATTATGGCTCGGTACGGATTCGTAGATGCGTCCGCCAGCGTGGTCAGCCCTTGAAGCGAACCCGCCAAGACCGCTGCCAGACCGATAAATGATGACGCGCGTTTGTTCACTGGCCGAGTTTACCTCTTCTAACACCAAAGTCCACGCCTAGTTGCGCAGTGCGGCGCAGTAGTCTGCCTCCGGCGGCCGTTTGGCAGTTGCTCACGTAATGAGGTTCATTGTGCAGTTAAGCGCACATTTTGTTTGCCCGGTTCTAGTTGAGCCATATTTGGTTTGGGCGCCGACGGGTGTGCGCCGCGAGCCTGTCTTTTGAGCGCCGGGCAGCCATAATGAAGCCAGGATTCGAGGCCAAGTGGTCGCTACACGGCGATTTGGTTGGGGAAAAATGGGCTCGGCTTGTTCCACCGGAACCGGTCCGAGCGGCTGCGCGGCTTTTTGCTGCCGGCCAAAAGTTATTAAGCTGCTTTTTCGTTATGCGGACTCGCGGTTTCGGCATGTATGGGCTTTACAGGCTCAGTGTGTGGGTTGAAAAATCTGGTGTGGCATCATTGGCGCGGGTTGTGCGGATCGGTCGTGTTACGGTTGCTGCGTGGTTTGCCTGTGTAGCGGCCGCGTCGGCCGTCGCGGCTGAGCAGGCGGGGTTCATAATTGATGTTTGGGGTAACGAGCACGGGCTTCCTCAAAGCTCAGTGATTGCGATCGAGCAGACGCGCGACGGGTATCTATGGTTGGGGACGCTCAACGGTTTAGTGCGATTCGACGGCGTACGGTTCAAGGTCTATGACGAGGGCAATACACCGGCGCTGGGCAGTAGCCGGATCGTGTATCTGTTTCAGGACAGCTCGGGGTATCTTTGGATTGGGACTGAAGACGCGGGCGTTGTGCTTGTAAAAGACGGTGTATTGAGGCCGTTGGATATTGGTCGGGGCAGTCGCGAGAGCAGGCTGGTGTCTGCGTGTGAGGACGCGACTGGCGCGGTCTGGTTGTACACTGCCGACGGCCAGTTGTGTCGGCATAAGGCAGGCAGCGTGGATGTTTGGCGATTCGGGTCTGAAATTTTCAGCGCGTGCAGGCTTGTGGCTGCGGAGAAGGCCGGGCCGTTGTGGGTAGCAGTGGATTGGGGGATATATGGGTTCCAACAGACCGGCAGCCTTGAGCCGCGGCAGTTGCCGCCACTGGAGTATGTAATTCCCGCCGCTAAGGTTGAGTATATATTGGCCAGCCGCGCTGGTGGTTACTGGTTGCTGGCAGATGGCCGAGTCCAGAAATGGTTTGGGAACCGGCTCGAGCGCGATTTCGGCCCTTATCCGTGGAAGCCAACTGCGCGTGTGTCAGCGGCATGCGAGGACCCGGTTGGTAACCTCGTTGTTGGTACACTAAACGAAAACGACGGTGTGTATTGGTTTGGGCCGGATGGTCGGGCGGAGCATATTTCGAGCAAGGTCGGATTGTCCCACGACGGGGTCTTGTCTTTACGATTCGACCGCGAGGGGAACTTGTGGGTTGGGACTGACGGTGGCGGGCTGAATCGTATCCGGCGTCGGTCGTTTTACGTCGCCGCGGCATCACGCGGTTGGGTGGTACAGTCGGTGTATCCGGATGCGCAGGGCGCGCTGTGGATGGGATTCAATGCCGGGGGTGTAACCTACTGGCGCGATGGTTTTGTGAGAGATTTCGGCGCGGCTGAAGGATTGACGCTCAATCCTTTGCCGGATGCGCGCCCGAATTTTTGGACAGTGTTTGTTGATCGCGACCAGCGTGTTTGGGTCGGCACGCGGGGTGACGGACTGTTCCAATTCATGGCCGACAGGTTCGAGCCTGTCGAAGGCGCCGCCGTGTTGGGCCCGCACATTCTTGCAATTCATCAGGACAGGGCGGGCCGGCTCTGGTTCGGGACCGAAAACGGCGTCGGGTGTTTCGACGGTCAGTCATGGTCAATGTACACGACACAGCATGGGTTGTCCGCCAACGCGGTCCGTGCCATAGCGGACGATCCAGCCGGGAATGTTTGGTTGGGCACAGTTGGTGGCGGGTTGAATTGTTTCCGCGACGGGCGCTTCACATGGCTCAGGCGCACCGACGGTCTGCCGAGCGATAACGTAACCGCTTTGATGGCGGACCCCGACGGCGTGTTGTGGGTCGGCACAGGAAACGGACTGGTCAGGTTGCAAGGGACCAACTTGGTTGTGTTCACTACGGAGCACGGTTTGGCCGCCAACAGTGTGAGCTACATTGTCGAGGACACGCAAGGTTGTCTTTGGATCGGTTCGAACGCAGGTTTAACGCGAGTGTGCAAGAGGGCATTGGAAGCGTTCGCCTCCGGTCGGACAAACTTTGTCCCCATGCGTGTATATGGTCGAGCGGACGGGTTGCCGACGAGCGAGTGCACCGCTGGCTCGCAACCCGCAGCGTGCCGGACGCCCGACGGCCGACTTTGGTTCCCAACTGTCCGAGGCCTGGTTTGGGTTGACCCCGCGAGGCTCGTCTCGAATACGAACGCTCCCTATGTGATCATAGAATCGGTTCTTGTTGACGGGCGCGAGCAGAGTACTAACGAGTTTTGGATCAGTACGCTCGAGCATGTGGTGGTGCCGCCGGGCAGGGAGCGGATCGAGATTTTCTTCACAGCAGTAGGGTTGACTGCACCCGAGCGAGTGCGGTTTAGGTACAGGTTGGAAGGCCACGAACATGATTGGGTCGAATTGCGCCGGTCAGAGGCCGGGCAGCGTCCGTTTGCGCGGTACAGCAGGGTGCCGCCCGGGCAGTACCGGTTTGTAGTGAAAGCGTGCAATGAGGATGGGGTATGGAATGAAACGGGTGCCGTCCTTGGTATAACAGTGCCCCCACCGTTTTGGCGGACGTGGTGGTTCACGAGTTTGAGCGTGCTCGCTTTATTGGCTGTGGTTGGGGGTGCAGTCCACTTTTTCTCGGCGCAGCGATTTCAGCGGCAGCTTGCGCTGCTGCGCCAGCGCGAGGCGGTCGAGCGCGAGCGCGCCAGAATCGCGCGGGACTTACATGACCAGCTCGGTGCGAGCCTGGCGCAGATGGCCTTGTTGGGCGAGCTTGCTGAAGAAGCCAAGGATTCACCGGCCAAGGTCGAAGCGCACGCCCGACAAATTTCATCCACAGCGCGCGAGACGGCGCGGGCGTTGGATGAGATCGTCTGGGCGACAAATCCGGCGTACGACACGCTCGAGGGTTTGGCCGGGTACACGAGCAAGTACGCACAGGAATATCTGGCTAACACAGGCGTACGGTTGCGGATCGAGATGCCCGCCGCACTGCCGCAAGTGGAGATTCCCCCGGAAGTACGGCACAACGTGTTCCTTGCAGTTAAAGAGGCGCTTACAAATGTGGTCAAGCATGCGCGTGCAACAGAGGTGTTGCTGAGGCTGTATTTGCGCGGGAACATGTTTGTATTGGAGGTTCAAGACAACGGCTGCGGGTTGCCACCCGATGCCGAGGCGCGCGGGCGGAACGGATTGAAGAACATGCGTAGGCGCCTTGAAGAACTCGGCGGCGTGTTCGTAATATCTCCCGGTTCAAGTGGTGGTACAGTAGCGCGTTTCGAAGTGCCCATGGGCAGGGAAGGCTGAAGCCATGTCAATCCGGGTCGCAATAGTTGAAGACAACGATCAGTACCGTGGCACGCTGGCGCAGGTGTTTGCGGAGGCTGAGGGATTCGAATGCGTTGGCGATTACGCAACCGCTGAAGATGCGTTGCAAGCGTTGCCCCGGGTCAATCCAGACGTGGTATTAATGGATATCAACTTGCCAGGAATGAACGGCGTGGAATGCGTGCGCCGGTTAAAACAACTGGTGCCGGAGATGCAGGTCGTGATGCTTACAGTGCACGAGGATACCGATAATATTTTCAATGCGCTGGCTGCCGGTGCGACGGGGTATCTGCTGAAACGCACGACTCGAGCAGAGCTGTTGGAGGCAGTGCGCGAAGTCCACCGCGGCGGTTCGCCGATGACACCCCAGATAGCGCGGAAGGTGGTGCAATCTTTTCAGCGGCCGGCGCCTGCGCCAGATGCGACCGCCGAGCTGACGCCGCGTGAACGCGAAGTGCTCGATTACTTGGCTCAAGGGTTGCTCTACAAAGAGATTGCGCATAAGTTGGGTATCAGCTACGAGACTGTGCATACCCATATCCGCCGTATTTACGAAAAGCTCCAGGTCCGTACCCGGACCGAAGCGGTGGCTAAGGTGCTGAAACGCTGAGACTTACGTCAGTGTGCGCCATATTGTCACACCTGCCACATCACCACTTTTGGGGACTGGTGCGGCCGCAGTTTCGGGTTATGATAGTGGCAGATTTAAGAGCGGTTCGAGCGCGATTTTCCGTGTGCAGTTGAAAGGGCGAAACGAGCGCAGCCGCGAAGTTGGCGCGAGTAACATTTGAAGCGCTAGTTCTCATTGCGAAAGAGGCCGGGCAGGGTTGCCCGGCCTCTCCGTTTTAGCAGTGGCGAATGGCTTTAAGCGGTATTGGTGAAAGCTGCGATTGGTCCTCAGCCGTCAAAGGTGTTGTGCCATTTTTTGCGCTTTTCGGAGGATATCCTCCCTTGCGGATTCCATCAGTTCGCGAACGTCTTCGTACCGCATAGTCCGTTGCTCGAAAGTCCGTTTTTGGAGCATGGCAAGGAATCGGCCTTCGAATTCGCGGAAATACGCGCCGTAGATGTGATAGCTATCGGCCATGTGACAGTATCTTCCTATTGCGACCGGCCTGCCGAGCAATTGGCTGATCCTGTTTGCAATGCGTATTTGCAGTTGCACAAGAGCAAACATGTTCATGAATGCGGCTTTGTACGCATCGTTCGACCTGAATCGCACGTTCATACTTAGGAACGGTTGACCATGTTCTTCAGTGATTCTGCACCAAATGCTTTGCAGGCACGGCGGGTCGAAGCAGTCATTATCTTCCCACACTTTCCATGTAATAGCCTGGGCACGGCGGCTGTGCGGCGTTTGCGCGAGCTTGCGACACATTAATTCGATTTGGTCGAGTGTGTTGTGCCCGGTAACGCGGTAGTTGAACAAGCGCTCGTGGTAGGTGTATTCCCAGCGTGTGTCATGCGGGTCGGTCGGGTCGCGGACCAGATGGTCTTTGATGCCCTCGCACACTTCCATCACATATTCTTGCAGCTCGACTGGACCGCCAGGGAAATCTTTGTGAATCATCGGTTCGTTTAGCGGATCGGTAATGGTTATGATCATTGTTGCATCTTTGCTCGGGGGATCGTCCGGCTTGTCGTACTCGGTTTTGACGTCGCACCCGTGTTTGTAAAGCTCGATGAGCGAAAGCTCCCATGCGCGGGCGATGCAGTCGGCTTCCACGTGCAAGACAGGTATGCCTTTCATAACGAATTACCTCACAAGTAGAGTTTTGGTTAACGCACCGAGGCAAGAAAAATCGTGTGCCGGGATTAAGTGCAATTCCAGCTCCGCCGCCGTCACCCGCTCGGGAATGAGCCGCTGCGCGGCGCGGTTGCGTTGGTGTGTAAGACGTGTTTGCTGCAGTGGGGATGGCTCGGGCAGTGCTGGCACTTCGGCATAAGAAACTTAGTCTGAGTGGCATTTCTACTGCTAACGTGCGAGAGTAGGATGGACACAAGCTCGATGCACGGAACGGTTCAGATTAGCCGAGCCCGGCCCGATTGCATGACACGGGGCAGCAAGATCGCTCTGAGTTTGAGCCTGTTTGCGGCCACATTCCACTTGTCTGCACTTGGCGGTGGAAGCGGACTGAACGTGGTTGTGGTGGTGAACCAGAACAGTCAGGATTCGGTGAGACTCGGCAACTATTACTGTGAACGCAGGGGTGTGCCGCCGCAAAACCTCGTGCGGATTACAAATTGGTTTGGTGGCCGCGTTGTTTGGACGAACACCGACTTCGAGAGTTGCTTGCGTGCGCCGCTCCAGTCGTTGTTGGTCGCGCGGGGGCTCACAAACCAGATTGATTTTGTGGTGCTTTGTATGGACATCCCGTACCGTGTCACGGCCACTAACGGAGACAACAGCACCACGTCCGCCATGTTTTACGGGTTCAAGACGAATGATTGTCCAGGGTGCCCTTATCCCGGATGCACATTGCCCAGTTATACTTCGAACGCGTATGCAGGCAGCGAGGACATTTTCCGGAACATCCCCCAGTTCGCCAATCGCACGAACACATTTTTGGTTACGATGCTGACCTCGAGCAATCTTTCGGAAGCAATGGCAATTGTTGACAGGGGCGTGGCCAGCGACAGCACTTTCCCGACGCAGCAGGTTGTCTTGGGAAACAACCAGATGGACCCGTTCCGGACCATTCGGCATGTGCTTTACGACGACGCAATTTTCAACGCGCGCCTGCGCGGGAACTACAACATCACAAGGGATAATTCGTCGCAGCCGCTGGGTCAGACGAACCTGCTCGGGTATCAAAACGGCATGTATAGGTTCGGCATTCTCCCGAATACTTTCGTGCCGGGTGCGATTGCGGACAGCCTGACCTCGTTCGGTGGCAGGATTTATGAGCCGAATGACCACACCACGTTGCTTGCGTTTCTCGATGCTGGCGCCACAGCAAGTTACGGCACCATAATCGAACCTTGCGCCTACCTGGAAAAGTTTCCGACGCCGCACGTTTATTTCTACCAGGCGCGCGGGTTTAACATTGCCGAGAGCTATTACCAAAGCGTGACCAACCCGTACCAAGGCTTGATTGTAGGTGAGCCTTTGGCTGCGCCGTTTGCAAAGCCGGGCGCGGGACAGTGGATCAATCTGCCGGATGGCGCAATACTGGCTGGCATTACAAACTTAACGGTTCAATTTACCGCTGCGGATCCGACCCGGCCGATCCAGCAGGTTGACCTTTTCTTGGACGGCTTATGGATTCGGACTCTTACAAACATAGTACCGAGCCAGGGCAACAGGCTATTTGTCACAATCGAGGACAGGACTGCTATGTATTCCGTCGGCCCCAACGCAAGCATCAAATCGGTGGCAAGCAATCTTGCAGCGACTCTTAACAGTGCGCCATTTACTAACCAGGTGAAGGTTCGTGCTTTCGCGCGGGGTGACAGGATCGAACTGCAATCGACCGATCTGGCGCGGCCGGGTGTCGAAACCGCACTAAGCGTCAGTAACGCGATCGGGACCGGCTCGGCCCTAACCACGTACATCCATGCCAGCGGCACGAACTTCATGGACACATTGGCTTGCGGCGCACGCTACCGGTGCACGATCACAAACACCGCGGCAACCATTTCGTCCGGAGATTTTCTTCGACTCGTGGTGATCAAGACAAATGGGCAGGCGGTGACGGTGGCAGTAACCAACAATTTCGGCGGGACTTCGCTCTGGCAACTTGCCGAGGCATGGATCAACGCGGTGAATACAAATACCGAGTTGCAGTCGTCCGACGGCGTGGCCATCGAGAACCCACGGTACAGCGACAAGTTTTTCCCGGCTGACAAATCCTGTCTGTTCAATATTCGCGCGCGTGCAGCGGGCTGGGCCGCTGCCCAGGTGCAGGTGGCATTGCAGGGGTCAACCAACTTTGTCATGACGCCGGCCGGGACCAACGCGCTGACCGAGAACGTTTCTGTCCTCGCGGCGCGCGCGCACATTTACGTAACCGTGGGCGTGACGAATCTGACGGTGACTTTCCCATTCAACACGTGGAATTACGCGGACGGACATCATGAATTGATTGCGGTCGCGTATGAGGGCAGCCATGTCCGTACGCAAACCCGGGCGACGCGTCATATCGTGATTAAAAACTCTAGCGCAGTGGCCGAGCTGACCTGCACGCCGTGCGCGTCGAACACGGCGGTCGAGG
>JANWZY010000123.1 GCA_025061935.1 Verrucomicrobiia bacterium | reverse complement strand
GAGCCTGCGCGAGTGCATTCCTGCTGCGGTGTACACGCCACCGCCGGTGGCGAAGCACCGGCAAACCCAGATGTAATTGATCCCGACGATTGCAGTTAGGAGCGAGACTGCCAACAGGTGCGGCAGCGCGCTGTAACCGACGAAGAACAACGCAAGCCCGATGACGTACGCCTTGCTCGTGCCCCAGTCGCCGTAAAGCAAGGCCGCAGCGCGCAACCAGCCGACATTCCGCGGCCTGCCGACGGTACCTATCGGACGCGCCCCCGGCTGAGCTGCTCCAACCGCGTATGGCTCACCGTGCCCTTCCATTGACAAGAAGCGCCGGTCGCGCGACGCCGTAAGCATACGCACCGCCCGGCTCGACAATAGACACGCTGGGGCCGAGTCGTTGGCGCGGCTGGGCGCACTCGACCGGCCCACACACAGACCTAAACGGTGCTGTTCCTCGTGCGTTCAAAGCAGCCGGATTTGTCCGCGTTCGCGGTTTAACGCCTCGCCAAGCGTCTCGACCCTGGCGCGCTGCCGCTCGATGATCATTTTGTCCAGTGCGGCGTCGAACGGCACCGGATAGTTCCCATCGTAGCAAGCCATGCAAAAGGCATCTTTTGGCAGGCCGGTCGCCTTAACCATGCCTTCTTGCGAAAGGTAATGGAGCGAGTCGGCGTTCAGGTATTGCCGAATCTGCTCGAGCGTGCAGTTGGCCGCCATTAGTTTACTGCGGTCCGGAAAATCTATTCCGTACACGCACGGGTACATATGCGGCGGGCAACTGACCATCATATGGACTTCTTTCGCCCCCGCTTCTTTGAGGTTATTGATTCGCGCACGGCTCGTGGTGCCGCGCACAATCGAGTCGTCCACAACCACCACGCGCTTGCCGCGCACCACTTCAGCTATCAGGTTGAGCTTCACGCGCACGTCGAAGTCGCGGATTAACTGCGAGGGTTGCAAGAAGCTGCGCCCGACGTAATGGTTCCGGACGAAAGCCATTTCAAATGGTATGCCGCTTTCGAGCGCGTAGCCGAGCGCGGCGCAGTTCCCGCTGTCGGGTACGGGCACCACTATGTCGGCATCCACAGGATGCTCGCGCGCTAGCTGCCGGCCAAGCTCGACGCGGACTTTGTACACGTTCCGGCCCATGATTGTGCTGTCCGGGCGCGCGAAATAGACGAACTCGAAGATGCAAAACGCGCGGCGTCTGTGCTCAGGAAATGCCTGAATGCTGCTCACGCCTTCGTCGTTGATAATTACGATTTCGCCCGGCTCGACGTCGCGTACGAATTTGGCCCCGATCAGGTCGAAAACGCATGTCTCACTGGCCAGGATCCAGGCATCCTCTTTTTTGCCCAGGGATAGCGGCCTGAACCCGTGCGGGTCGCGGACACCCACGATTTCCTTTTCGGTCATGATCACTAGCGAGTATGCGCCTTCGAGGCACCGAACGGTCCGCACGAGGTTGTTTTCTTCACCCCCTATGCTTGGCTGCGCCAACAGCGTCAGAATGATTTCGCTGTCGGTCGTCGTCTGAAAAATGAGTCCGCGTTCCTCGAGATTGTTTCTGAGCAACGCCGCGTTGGTCAGGTTCCCGTTGTGCGCAAGCGCAATTTGGCCGCGCCGGCAATCGACCGTCAACGGCTGCGCGTTACGAATGTGCGACGAGCCCATCGTCGAGTACCGGGTGTGGCCCACGGCCATGTTGCCGGGCAACTCTTGCAATATTTTTTGGTTAAATACCTGCGCGACCAGCCCCATGCCGTGGTACTTGTAAAACTTGCCCTGGTGGCAGGTCACGATTCCCGCACTTTCCTGACCCCTGTGCTGCAGCGAATACAGGCAGTAGAAGGTCAGCTCTGCCGCGTGCGGATGCCCGTAAACGCCCACGACCCCGCAATAATGCTTTGGGTAAAACTCGTGCTCAATCATTGCACAGGCCAAATGCAACTAGGCCTTTGACCGCGGCGCAAGCGATAAATTGCGGTTTGCGCCCAGGCGCGTACCTCCACAATCTGCGCGCATCCACAGAGACCAGTTCACCAAGCTTGGGAGCGCGCCGGCAAACGCGGGTGCCGACCTTAGCTTCTCCGACCGTAGCGCCAGCCCCAGAAATTTTGACTTAGATCAAAGCTGCGAAGGCCGAGTCCCAATAAACTGGCTGCGTCAAACGTAACATTGAGAGCGCGCAACAGCGTCCAAAAAACGGAACTGAACCAGAAACGATAGGATGAAGCCATGTTCTGCTACCAGTGCGAACAGACAGCCAAAGGAACAGCTTGCACTGCAACCGGCACTTGCGGCAAAGACGACCAGACTGCAACCTTGCAAGACCTGCTCGTCCACGCCGCAATGGGCATAGCCCAATACACTCACCGCGCACGCATATACGGCGCGACCGACCGCGCTGTGGACAGATTCCTCACAAAGGCGCTTTTTACCACAGTCACAAATGTGAATTTCGATCCCGCTGCCATCGAACGAATGATACGCGCCGCCGCCGAAGTGCGCGACCGCGCACGCGCACTCTACGAGACTGCTGCGCGCAAGGCCGGCGCCGCACCGGAGCAACTCCGTGGCCCTGCCACATGGTCACCGGCGGCTACAACCGACGCGCTGCTGAGCCAGGGCCGAGCCGTTTCGATCCTGAAACGGCTCGAAACATATGGTCCAGACCTCACCGGCCTGCAAGAACTGCTCCTTTACGGGGTCAAAGGCGCGGCTGCCTACGCTCACCACGCAGCAGTGTTCGGAGCCGAGTCGGACGAAATTTACGGCTTCTTCACCATGGCCTTGAACCAGTTGACTGAATCCAGGCCTGCAGCCGAAGAATTACTCCAGCTTTGCCTCAAGTGCGGCGAGGTGAACCTCAAAACGATGGAATTGCTCGACCGCGCGCACACCGACGCATACGGCCACCCGGAGCCGACCCGGGTGCGGATCGAGCCGGTCAAGGGTAAAGCCATACTTGTCTCGGGTCACGACCTCAAGGACCTTGAAGAGCTGCTCAAGCAAACGGCGGGCACAGGGATCAACGTTTACACACATGGCGAAATGTTGCCTGCGCACGGTTATCCTGGACTTAAAAAGTTCAAGCACCTGGTGGGCAACTATGGCGGCGCCTGGCAGGACCAAAAAGACGAATTCGCACTCTTCCCAGGCGCTATTCTGATGACGACCAACTGCTTGCAAGAGCCACAGCCGAGCTACAAAGACCGGATCTTTACCTGCGGCCTGGTAGGGTGGCCAGGCGTGCGGCACATCGAAAACCGCGATTTTAAGCCGGTTATCGAGGCCGCCCTGGCCGCGCCCGGATTCACCCAGGACGGTCCAGACAGGTCAATTCTTGTCGGGTTCGGCCACAACGCTGTGCTCGGCCTGGCGGACAAGGTCATCGAGGCCGTCAAGTCCGGTGCGATTAAGCACTTCTTCCTCATCGGGGGTTGCGACGGCGCAAAAACCGGGCGCGATTACTACACCCAGTTCGCCGAATCCGTGCCCAACGACTGCGTTATCCTCACCCTTGCGTGCGGCAAATACAGGTTCAACAAACTGGATTTTGGGACAATCGGCGGCATCCCGCGCATGCTCGACATCGGTCAGTGCAACGACGCATACTCGGCCATTCAAATTGCATTGGCGCTATCGAAGGCGTTCAACTGCGGTGTCAACGACCTGCCGCTTTCACTCATCCTCTCGTGGTTTGAGCAAAAGGCTGTGGCGATCCTGCTCACCCTGCTGCATTTGGGCATACGCAATATCCGGCTCGGCCCGAGCTTGCCTGCGTTCGTGACACCGAACACGCTCAAGGTGCTAAATGAAAAATTCAACCTCGTGCCAATTACAACAGTTGAGGAGGACCTTCGAGCGACATTGGCCGCGTAAGAGCTTGTTCGAAAATTCGCGTTTGGTATCCACCCTCCAGGGTGTCCAGACGGCCAAGACACGCTAAAAGCTTGGGCACCAAACAACCGAGCTTCTCTCGCTGCACAGAGGATTGGAGTTACCGGCGCAGCGGCGCTGGGAAGAGCGCCGTTTCTTCTTCTTTTTCCCAAGCAATAGGCTTTCCATGTCCGACATTGCGGCATGGATGCCGCATGTTAGGCAGGCAGGATGCCCGCCGCTACGGTCTGTTTTCGAGCCGGCGGTCTGACAAAAGCGCCGGCAAGCTGCTGCACTCCAGGCGCTGACGCGTCGGGCAAGCGCCCTTGGCGACGCGGAGCGTTTGGAGTGCGCCGATTTATCGGCGCTCTGGGTTCGCGCACAAAAGCGGCGTTGAAAAGCACGCAGTCCAGTCGCTTCGCGAGTCGCTATATCCATTCTAGAAATGCGCTAATCCACATAATTATGGCGCAAGAGCGCATTCAAACGCGCCGGATTGAGCACGGTCAGGGTTTTGCCTCTGACTTCGAGCAGATGCTCGGCGCGGAACTTGGCCAACACACGCGACAACGTCTCGCCGACCGTGCCCAGCTCGGCGGCCAACGCCTGCTTCGTCACGTCCAGCTCGATCTGCACCTGCCGCACTGGCGCATCAGGCGGGCAACGTCTGAGCAACCATTGTGCAAAACGTGTTTCGACAGTCTTAAGCGTCAGGTCGTCCAAGCGCTCGACCAGCACGCGCAACCGCTGGCTGATCGCAAGTATGAGCCGAATCGCAAAATCCGGCTTCCGCCTTAACAGTGCCAGGAACCCATCCTTATCCACAAGCAACACGCGCGCGGCGCGCTCTGCGCGCGCACTGGCAGGGTAGCCCTTTTGCCCGATCAATGCCGCCTCAGCAAACGACTCACCGGCACGGAAAATGTGGAGCACGTGTTCTTTGCCGCTGGGACTGACCCTGTGCACGTTGATCGCGCCGGACTCGACCACATAGAACCCCTGCACAGGTGCGCCTTCGTGGAACAAATACTCGCCCTTCCTCAGCGACCGCGGAACCGTGATGCGCGCGACCAGTCTCAGATCCGCGTGCGCCAAGCCGGCGAATAGATCACACCGCGCCAGCGCTCGTACGAGCGCAGCTTCGTTCGGATGTAGCTGCTCACGCGCCAATTCAAAAACTTAATCCGCTTAATAGTCTGAATCCTCAGCTTAGCGCGCGCGGCCGGCGCAGCGCCAGGCAATATTTTCAGACCTATGCCATGGCGCGCGCGATCGCGTTCCACCACAGGTCATGCAATTCGCGTACGTCCCAGCCGACCTCACCGCGCGGCGTCCTGATAACCAGCTTTTCTCCCCCAACGGTTCCGATCCGTGCCGCTGGCACACCCATGAGCCTGGCGCGCTCGACAACTTTCACCGCGTCCAGCGCCGCACAAGTGACCACCACACGGTTCTGTGTCTCGCCAAAGAGCAACGCGTCGAGCCGCAACCCTATGTCAACTTCAGAAGCGCCGCGCCGCGGGGCGGACTGTTCAGCCGCGCCTGCACCATGTCCAAGCCCGGCAACACATTGGGTCAAATCCACTGCTGCCCCGATCAACCGCGGCACATTGCGCGCGATCTGCTGGCTAATGCAGCATTCGGCCAGGCAAACGGCCAACCCGCCCTCGCTGCAATCATGTGCGCTTTTAATCAGCCCGGACCGTATCAGACCGATTAGCGTGGTGTGGAGCGTGCGCGCTTGCTCGAGGTCGCAGCGTGGTGGCGAACCAGTTTTCTTCCCATGAACCACCTGCAGGTAGGCTGAGCCGCCCAACCCCTGCAACGGATCGGCCATATCAACTGGTGCGCCGAGTAACACTATCGCATCGCCCTCATCTTTGAACCACTGCGTCGTGATGTCTTCGGCGCGCTCGATCTGGCCGACCATCACAACCGTCGGGGTGGGGTCTATCGCGCCCAACGGGCTCTGGTTGTACAAAGAACAATTGCCGCCGGTCACCGGTATGTCTAGCGCGCGACACGCATCGGCCAGGCCACGCACGCTTTCGACCAGTTGCCAGTAAATCTCGGGGTTCAGTGGGCTGCCGAAGTTCAAGTTATCTGTGATACCCAGCGGTACAGCGCCCGAGCAGGCCAGGTTCCGCGCGGCCTCGGCAACGGCAATTTTACTGCCCTCGTAAGGGTCAAGGTAAACGTAGGTAGCATTGCAATCAGATGTGATCGCAATGAATTTTTCGGGAAACGAGTTGGGGAACGCACGCGCCACGCGCGCTGCGTCCGGCGCGGCGTCGGACGCTTGGTCGGACTGGCCAAGACCGGGCGAACGAGAATCTGGCTGGGCGCTAGCACTCCCCACCTCCGGCAAACTGTCCGCCTTGATCCGCACCACAGCCGCGTCGCTGCCGGGACACACGACCGAACCGTTTCGAACCATGTGGTCGTACTGCCGATAGACCCAGTTCTTGGACGCGATTGTCGGCCACGCAAGCAGGCGCTTGAGCGTGCCGCTTACGTCCGACACGTCTGGCACGTCTGACAGCCGAAACGCCCGGACTTCTTTCAGGTACGCCGGCTCGCGCGCTTCGCGTACGTACACGGGCGAGTCGCTGGCAAGCGCTTTGGCCGGAATATCGGCTACAACCCTGCCCTTGTGCTTGACGACCATCCGGCCTGTATCGGTCACCACGCCGATCTCGGCCCAAGGCAGGTCCCACTTGTCGAAGATGCGCTTGACCTCGTCCTCACGGCCCTTGTGCACAATGATGAGCATGCGCTCCTGCGACTCCGAAAGCATGATTTCGTAGCTGGTCATGTTCGGCGCGCGCTGGGGCACCTTGTCCAGGTCTATCTCGATACCGGTGCCGGCGCGCGCAGCAGTTTCGCATGTCGAGCAAGTCAGGCCTGCGGCGCCCATATCTTGCATGCCAGCGACCGCGCCTGTGGCAAGCAACTCAAGGCATGCTTCGCACAACAACTTCTCCATGAACGGGTCGCCCACCTGCACCGCCCCACGCTGATGTTCGGCCGAGTCCTCGGTCAGGTCCTGTGACGCGAACGCTGCGCCGGCCAGGCCGTCGCGGCCCGTGGGCGGCCCTACATAAAACACGGGGTTCCCAATGCCTTTCGCGCGTGCACGCACGATTTGATCATGCCGCAGCACGCCCAGGCAAAACACGTTAACAAGCGGGTTGCCCTCGTAGCACTTGTCGAAATACACCTCGCCAGCAATCGTCGGGATGCCGAAACAGTTGCCGTAATGCGCGATGCCGGCTACGACGCCAGCAAACAGGCGACGATTGTTTTTGATGGCAGCCTCCTCTTCTCCATTTGTAGGAGTCGGGATAACGAGACTCTGATCAGTTTCGGATTTAGGATTTAGGATTTCGGATTTTTGGGGGTGTTGAGCACACGGCGCCGGTGCTGCAGTCACGGGAGCATCTTGGCGGCGACTTGCTTCGCCTGGGTTTACACTCCCTGGACTGGCAGGACCCGGCAAGACGCGTGTGTTCCCGAGTCCGCTTGTAATCGGGCCGAACCGCAGTGAATCGAGTGCGCAGATCGGGCGCGCGCCCATAGTGAAAATGTCACGGATGATCCCCCCGACTCCCGTGGCCGCGCCCTGGAACGGCTCGACCGCACTCGGGTGGTTGTGCGACTCGACCTTGAACGCGATCGCAAGTCCGTCGCCGATATCAATTATGCCCGCGTTTTCCTCGCCCGCACCCACCAACACCCGCGGCGAGCGTGTCGGGAGCATCCGCAGCAAATGCTTGGTGCTTTTGTATGAGCAATGCTCGCTCCACATGACCGAGAAGATGCCCAACTCGGTGTAGGTCGGCTCGCGCCCGAGGATCGCTTTGATCCGTTCGTACTCCTCGGGCGTAAGATTGTGAGCAGCTACAAGCTCAGGGGTTACGCTAGGCTCAGTCATTGTATGACCTCTTAGTGTTCAACACCAGCGGAGGACCGAAGCAGCGACTGTTCTGTCCTCGGTTCTAATGCGCTGTGGGCTAGTCCGCGCGCCGATGCGCATGAAACTGATGGAGCCTGTCATCAACCGAAGGAAACTCAAACTGGCACCTCGACTTCGCACGCCTTGCTCGGAGCCGGAATCGGCTCGCCGCGTGCGCGCATGTCTTGAATGTGCATTTCCAAGGCCTCTTTCATTAGTGCCAGCGTCTCCTCTTCGGTCTCGCCGGCCGCAACGCAGCCGGGGAAATCCGGTGCGTACGCGCTAAAGTTGTTCGGTCCGCGTTCGATGATGATGGTGTAGCGCATGTTTATTTAAGTCCCGCCTGCTTAAGGATACTATTGAGCGTCTTGGGATGCAAATCGTGTCCGGGATGGCCGGCAATGGTCACCGTGCCGGGCTTCGTGGGGTGATGATACTGCCTGTGACTGCCGCGCATCCGGACCAAAAACCATCCGTCTTTTTCCAAAAGCCGAATT
>JANWZY010000122.1 GCA_025061935.1 Verrucomicrobiia bacterium | reverse complement strand
CGGGTGTGGCCGACCCGTTGAGCCAGCCTGCGCATCCGATTTCGACGCTGTTCCAGTACCGGCCGCGGTTGACTTTGCAACGGCGCGCGGTGGTGTCCGGGGTCGTCACATTCAGCGTGCCGGGCAAGTCGTTTTTCATCCAAGACGGCAGTGGCGGCATCGAGGTGTTTACTGCGCAGCCCGACCAGCTCAAACCCGGTGACAAGGTTACGGTGGCAGGATTCCCCGCATTTGCAGAGTATGGCACGGTGTTACGGGGCGCGGTGTTCCGTCGGTACGCCTCCGGGCCGGTGCCGCAACCGCGCAAGCTCGAGGCTGATCAGGCGCTTAAGCCCGAATTGCACGCGCAGTTGGTTCAAGCTGAAGGCCGGTTGATCGGCTGGAACCGCGTCGGACGCGAGGTTGTGCTTACGCTGCAACTTGGCGACCGCGTATTCGACGCAAAATTGGTTGGCCGGGCTGTGGATCACCTGCCGCCAGAGGGCAGCAGACTCTTGCTGACGGGCGTTTACAAGGTGCTCGCAGATGAAGCGCGGACGCCGATTTCGTTCCAACTTCTTGTTCCGCCGGACGCGGACATCCGAGTTGTTAGTAGGCCGAGCTGGTGGACTGTCGAACGCATACTGGCGGTGTTGGGCGGCGTGGCTGTTTTAGGCATAGGCGCGCTTTGCTGGATCGCATTACTCGGGCGGCAAGTGCGGCGGCAAACGCAGCAGTTGAAAGAGCAATTCGAGCGTGAGAAAACCTTGCAGCAGGAATACCGCGCAATTTTCGAAGGCGCCAAGGAGATCATTTTAACGCATGACTTGGAGGGCCGGATCACGGCTGTGAACCCGGCCGGATTAGAGCTTCTCGGATACAGCGCCGAGGAGGTAGGGGGTGTGACGATCGAACAGATCGTCGCAGTTGAGTGCCAGGACGACCTCAAGCGCATGCGCGAGGTCGCCCTGGCACAGGGTGAAGCACCTGCGCGCGAGCTGAAGCTGGTGACGAAAGCTGGTCAGCAGAGGATAGTGGAGATGTACCAGCGCGCCGCATACAAGGACGGCCGAGCGGCAGGTGTGCTCTGTATCGCGCGCGACATAACCGAACGCAAGCAGGCTGAAGCCGCACTGCGTGAGTCCGAGGCGATGTACCATTCGTTGGTCGAGCACATGCCCGCCGGCGTGTTCCGCAAAGACGCCGAAGGCCGATACGTGTTTGTAAACTCGTGGTTCTGCAAGCTCAAGGGTGTAAAGCCGGAGCTGTACTTGGGCAAGACGCCGGAGGAGGTGGCTGCTGCCGAGATAGCCGAGGGGAAGACGCCGCCTGAGCAGGTGAGCAAACTAGCCGCCCAAGGCATGGATCATCACGCGCTAATCATGCGCACCGGCAAGCAAATCGAGCTGGAGGAGCGGGTTGTGGGGCCGGACGGTGCCGAGCGGTACTTTTACGTCGTCAAATCCCCGATCTTCGACGCGCAAGGTAAAGTGGTAGGCTCGCAGGGGATCATGTTCGACATAACCGACCGCAAGCATGCCGAGGCTGCCTTGCGCGATTCGGAGGTGCTATACCACTCGTTGGTCGAGCAGCTCCCGGTCAATGTGTACCGTAAAGATACCGATGGCCGGTTCGTGTACGTTAATTCTCGGTTCTGCCAGTTTTATGGGTTCGAACCCGGGCATGTTCTCGGCAAGACAGTGCTCGACATTTTCCCGAGGGAGAAGGCTGAACAGTTCGTGAAAGACGATCAGCTTGTGATTCAGACGGGTAAGACAATTGAGCACGAGGAGGAATACGTCGCCCCAGACGGCACCCTCCGATACCTGCATGTGATCAAAGTGCCGGTAATCGGCGCAGGTAACACCGTTACCGGGATTCAAGGTATTTCGATTGACATTACTGCGCGCAAGCGAGCAGAGGCGGCGGCGGCGGAGGCGGGTGCGTTACTCGAGACCTTGTTAGATAACATTCCTGATTCGATCTACTTCAAAGATCGGCAATCACGGTTTGTCCGGTTTAGCAAGGCGTTTTTGAAGCATTTCAAGGTCTCGGACCCGGAACTCATTCGTGGAAAGACGGATTTCGATTTCTTTACGGAAGAGCATGCGCGTGAGGCGTACGAGGACGAGCAGCGGATAATCCGGACTGGCGAGCCTATTATCGGGAAGCTGGAGAAGGAGACGCATCCTGATGGGCGTATCACTTGGTGCTTAACGACAAAGATGCCTTGGCGCGACAAAGATGGGAACATTATCGGGACGTTCGGAATATCCCGGGACATTACAGAACTGAAGCGCGTCCAAGACGAGCTTGCTTCCGAGCGCGAGCTCCTGAACGTGCTCTTGGACAACGTCCCTGACAAGATCTACTTCAAGGATCGGCAATCACGGTTTGTCCGGTTTAGCAAGGCGTTTTTGGAGCATTTCAAAGTATCGGATCCGGAAGCGATCCGTGGGAAGACGGACTTCGATTTCTTCACCGAGGAGCACGCGCGTGAGGCGTACGAGGACGAACAGCGGATAATGCAGACCGGTGAGCCTATTATCGGGAAGCTGGAGAAAGAGACGCATCCTGACGGGCGTATCACTTGGTGCTTAACGACAAAGATGCCTTGGCGGGACAAGCAGGGCAAAATCATCGGCACCTTTGGAATCTCAAGGGACATAACTGAACTGAAACGTGTCCAGGATCAGCTCGCCTATGAGCGCGAGTTGCTGAAGGTGTTGTTGGACAACGTCCCGGATTCGATCTACTTCAAAGACCTCAACTCGAGGTTCGTCCTGGTCAGCCGCTCGAAACTGCTTAAGGCGCTTGAGCACAGTCCGAAACTCAAAGAGCGGTTGGCTCAAGCAGGCGTGGACCTTGAGAACGGGTTACCCGACAGGAACGTTTTGATCGGGTTGTCAGACTTTGATTGCTTGTCCGAGGAGGACGCGCGGGCAACATTCGAAGACGAGCAGCAAATCATTCGCACAGGTCAGCCGATCATCGGCAAAATCGAGAAGCAGACGCGCAAGGACGGGACTGTCTATTGGGTGTTGACCACCAAGATGCCTTGGCGCGACAAAGACGGGAACATTATCGGCACGTTTGGGATCTCGCGCGACATCACCGCGCTCAAAGAAGCACAAGCCGAAGTCGAACGCACGCACAGGCGCCTGGTTGATATGTCGCGCATGGCCGGCATGGCGGCCGTTGCTTCGGAAGTTTTGCATAACGTCGGCAACGTTTTGACCAGTGTCAACACCTCATGCTCGATCGCGATCGAGTACCTGCAACAGTGCGATTTGTCGAAGTTGGCAAAAGTCTCTGAGCTATTGAAAGAGAACAAGGGCAGGCTCGACGAGTTCCTTACAAACGACCCGAAGGGCCGGTTCATACCGGACTATCTCGGCGCTGTGGCGCAAACGTTTACCGAAACCAGGAACGCGACCATAGGAGAGCTAACCCGGCTGCGTGGCTACATTGACCACATCAAGCAAATTGTGGCAATGCAGCAGAGCTACGCCAAAGTGGCCGGACTTGAAGAGCAAATCGAAGTGGCGCAACTGGTCGAAGACGCCCTCAGGATCAACGAAGCCGCACTCGACCGGCACAACGTCACGGTCAGACGCGAAATCGAACCGGTGCCGAGCATCTTGGTTGATAAACACAAAGTACTCCAAATCTTGGTTAACCTGATCCGCAACGCGAAGTACGCTTTGAGCGATTCGGGTCGGCCGGATCGGATACTTACGCTGCGCGTCTGCCGCAACGGCGAAGACAAGGTTAAAATCCAGGTAATTGACAACGGAATCGGCATACCGCCCGAAAACCTCACGCGAATCTTTTCGCATGGCTTTACCACACGTGGCGACGGCCACGGATTCGGGTTGCACAGCGGCGCATTGCTCGCGAAGGAGCTCGGAGGCGAGCTTTCAGCTTATAGCGAGGGAGTGGGCAAAGGCGCCACGTTCACGCTCGTATTACCACTGAAACCACCGCAGCGAAAATGAGCACGCAACCGAACTTCGATCAACCCCGGATACTGATCATTGATGACAATCCGGCGATCCACGAGGACTTCCGGAAAATCCTCGGTGGCCAGCCCACGCTTTCGAAGCTGGGGGATATGGAGAAGGCCCTGTTCGGCGAAGAGGAGACCAAAGCCGAACGCGTGGTGTTCCGGATCGATTCAGCTTTCCAGGGCCGCGAAGCGCTTGAAATGGTCCAAAAAGCCATGCAGGAGAACGATCCGTATGCCCTAGCGTTCGTGGACGTACGCATGCCCCCGGGCTGGGACGGCATCGAGACGCTAGAGCACATTTGGCAATGCTGTCCGGAACTTCAAGCCGTAATTTGCACAGCATATGCCGATTATTCGTGGGATGACATCGCCAAGCGCCTCGGCCACACCGACAACCTGCTTATATTGAAAAAACCGTTCGAGACGGTGGAGGTACTCCAAATGGCGCATGCGCTCACGCGCAAACGCGCGCTCGAGTACCAGGCTAAGCTTCGAATGGAAGACCTCGACCGCATGGTCCGGGAGCGCACACAGGAGCTTGTGGCCGCAAACGAACAGCTCAAGCAAGAAATCGAGGAACGCACCCGCGCCCAACAAGCATTGCGGATTTCAGAAGAGCAGTTTTCCAAGGCGTTCAACGCTAACCCGATGCCCATGGCAATTGTCACTTGTCCCGAGTCCAGATTCCAAGCGGCCAACGCGAGTTTCGTGGCGCTAAGCGGCTACTCGTTGGAGCAACTACAGCAACATACCACAACCGAGCTGCGTCTCTGGGAAGATGCATCGGGTAAAAGCACGGTGACGCTGCTCCCGGACAAGCCGATTCGGAATGCGTCGTGCATCCTGCGCCGCAGCGACGGCACGCTCAGGAACACGATCCTTTGGGCCGAGCCGATCACGCTCCTTTCAGGCCCGTGCATCCTTTTGATCGTCGAAGACGTGACGGAGCAGTTGAAGCTCGAAGGCCAATTACGGCAGGCGCAAAAAATGGAGGCAGTAGGCCGCCTCGCCGCCGGCGTCGCGCATGAATTCAACAATATACTTACAGTCATTCAAGGTCATGCCGGACTGCTCCGTGCGATGGCGGCCGACCCTAAGACTGTGAGCGAGTCGGCTGCGCGCATTGCACAGGCGTGCCAACGCGCCGCTACGCTGACCAAGCAGTTGCTCGCGTTCAGTCGGAAACAACCGCTGCAGTTTAACCCCGTGAACGTCGGGGCGTTGCTACAATCAATTCAAAAAATGCTCGGACGTGTATTGGGCGAGCGATACCGCATGCAGGTCGAGCTTGCGCCGGAGCTGCCGCCGATCCGTGCCGATGAAAGCAGTGTCGAACAGGCCATAATCAACCTGGCACTCAATGCGCGTGATGCTATGCCCGACGGCGGCACGATCCAGATCACGGCCACCCCTGTAGTCTGTGATGAGTCGGTCGTTAGGAAAAACCCGGAAGCACGGGCCGGTAGGTACGTATGCGTGGCAGTGACAGACACAGGCTGCGGCATCAAGCCCGAACTGCTTAACCGCATATTCGATCCGTTCTTCACAACTAAGGAATCCGGCAAAGGCACCGGACTCGGGCTTTCAACCACGCACGGGATCGTACAGCAACACAAAGGTTGGATCGAGGTCATGAGCCAGGTCGGGGTAGGCTCGACGTTCAAGATTTTCCTGCCTGTTTGGGAGGATAAGCCCATCGAACAGCCGAAGCCCGATGCCGCGCCCAAACCAGTTGAGCTTAACGGCTCGGGCGAAGCGGTACTGCTCGTCGAAGACGAAGTAAGCGTGCGTGAGCTTGCGCGCAAAGCGCTTGAACAGGGCGGGTACAAGGTTATCGAGGCGAGCGACGCGCCTGAGGCCATCGAACTTTGGGAAAAGGCACAAAAGCGTGTCAAGCTGCTTGTGGCCGACATCGTCTTGCCAAACGGAATGAGTGGCCGCGAGCTTGCAAAGCTGCTCAAACAGCGTGATCCGCAGCTACGCGTGGTTTACACAAGCGGGTACGGACCGGAGATAATCAAAGACGATCCGGCACTGTTTACCTCGGCGAATTTCTTGCCCAAGCCATTTGATCCGGAAGCGCTACTGGCGGCGGTCAAACGCGAGCTCCAAGCGCAAGCCGCATGAAAGCGGCCCTGAACTTGGCATTAAATCCGGCGGCCGCCGCTGTGCGCCTCCTGGGTCGGGGACAACTATTTGTTGCGTGTTGAGCGATTTCTCCCGCGCCCTCACGCTTTCAAATACAGAGCGCTGAACTTATCTGGTCGCGCCTAGTCGCCATCGTCCCCAATAGCCTCTACTGGGCAGGCTTCCATTGCTTCCCTGCACTTGGCCTCCTCCTCGGGCGTGGTCGGTTGCTTGTACACGTATGAGTAGCCGCCTTCCTCGTTTCGCCTGAAATTCTCAGGAGCAGTCTCCCGGCATAGGTCGCAGTCGATACACTGATTGTCCACGTAGTATTTGCCGGGTGCGTTATCCGGATACTTGTTCGCTTTGTTTGCCATACCAGAAAAACAGTTGTTAAGCCGTGCCTAGAATTTGACCGATTCAATCCCGGTCTGCAAGTAACAAAACGCGCTTGCTCTGATTAGGCGCGACATCCTTGTCCCAACTACCGGGTACAAAGCGTGCGTCTCGCTCAACGTTGGCTAATCTGTGTCTTCTGCACCAACCCTGGCCGTTTCCGCCTGTAGTCACTGCCACCGCTGCAATTTATTCCCACGACCCTGGATGTGGTTAATTGAGTCTGCCAAGCGGTTCCGACTTCGATCACGGTCAATCGCTTGCTACATTTTCGCAGTTGTGTTCCCGGCTTTCTTGGCAACGCTGAGTTTTGCACTCTCGGTCGTGTGCGCGCAGCGAGCTGCACGCATACTCGGCGGCATGGAAGCCAACTTTTGGCGGCTTGTTGTCGCGCTGATACTGCTCGGGACCTGGGCACACGGCTTCGGCAGCGGCCTTGCCGGGGACGCGTTCGGCGTGTTCGTGCTCAGCGGGTTCATCGGCATCGGCGTGGGCGACCTCGCACTGTACGAGGCGCTGCCACGGCTCGGGTCGCGTCTGACGGTACTGTTGCTTCAATGCCTGACAACCGGGTTTGCCATCAGCATCGAATGGGTTTGGCTGGGTACAAAGTTGACCCTGGCCGAGATTTGTTGTGGGGCGGTGATCTTGACCGGAGTGGCGATTGCTCTGCGCCCGCATGCCAGTGTGCAAACAAATCGCAGTCTGGTGCCGGGGGTGGCCCTGACAACTATAGCAGCCTTCGGGAACGCGGCCGGCATGGTCCTGAGCCGCAAGGCCTATGCCATCGCAGCCGCTGCACAGCAGCAAATTGACGGCGGCACAGCGGCATACCAGCGCGTCATCGGCGGACTAATGCTGTCGGGCATCTTCATGTTGCTCTTCAAGCACCGGACGGTCGCAAATCACCTGCGCCAGCCGGATTTCTCGACCTGGCCGCTTAAAGAAAGGTTCGCCCGAAGCTGGGCGTGGGTTCTGGCCAACGGCGCGCTCGGCATGACACTTGGTGTCAGTTGCCTGCAATGGGCGCTGAAGTCAACCCCGGCCGGGATCGTCCAATCTGTGGTTGCAATCACGCCTTTGGTCGTAATCCCGCTGGCACGACTGACCGAGGGCGAGCGCGCCGGTCGTAACGCATGGCTCGGCGGCCTGGTGGCTGTGGCCGGCACAATTGCGCTTACCTGGGTGCACACAAAACAATAAAACCTCTGCGCATCGGCTCTCCTCCAAACCATGACCTCGTCGCGCAGCACCGATGGGACCACCCTGCTGGATTGGTTGAACATCGTCCAGCGCGGCGGCGCCGACAGAGCAGCGCCATCTCCATGCGCCTGATGGAGGGTCATGCTCCGTCACGACCGCGCATCAGCACCCGCAAGAAAAATAGCCCGACCCAGACGGCACAGCCCAACCGTTTGGGAGGACCACATCCCGTTTCTGTTTGTAGTACAGCCTTTAGGCTGCGTGCTCGGCGCCCTCTGGCTGTCTTTGTGCCATCGAACCATTTCCTGGTGTCGGCTCGCAAGCGTTTGGACTGCATGTATCGGACCGGCTTTTCCGCAGGTGCGCAGCGCGCCGGTAACTTGGCGTGCGCCCAGATGCTCTGCATGCGCAGGAGCGCTTGGCAGCCGCGCTAGCGCCAGGAATGCGGGAGCTTGCTCCCGCTTTGCTTGGGGTGGGACAGGCAACTTGCCTGTAGCAGCGGCGCATTGCGCCAAAGCACCGGCTCGTGCCGGGGCACTCTACCGCATGCCGGGACTCCGCGACACAGCAGCAACACCCCAAGGTGCGCTAGTGTGCTAGCTGCGCTTGTCAAAGCGCAGTCGGCACTGGAAACCGATCATCCATG
>JANWZY010000121.1 GCA_025061935.1 Verrucomicrobiia bacterium | reverse complement strand
CGTGCCGATGTCGCCCCCGCAGCCTGAGCCGCCAGCGCGCTTCGGGTCGGTACGCCACGCCGCTTGACGCATGCCTGTGTCTTCGAGTTTGCTCGCCAGCCACCCCTGCAAATAGTACGAGTCAACCCACCTGACTTCGCCCAGGAGCCCGCTCCGAACGATGTACCGCGCTAGTCGACTGGTCCAGTGGCCGATGTAAGTGTGCGCGACCCCGAACGGTATGTTAAGCTTGCGCACCGTCTTGACCAGGTCGGTCGCCTCTTTAAGTGTTACCGTCAGCGGCTTTTCACAAAACACCGGGATGCCGGCCTTCAGCGCTTTCATGGCCGGGTCGTAGTGCACGTTGTTCGGTGTGACAATCAGGATGTAATCCAGGCGCTCGTTTTCAGGCAGCTTCGCCTGGGCAGCGATCATTTCGTCGTATGTGGCGTACCCACGAATCGGGAACGGCCATTTCGCCGCTGCCTCAAGCGCGCGTTTCGGGTCGGAAGAAAGAGCGCCCGCCACCACGCGCCTGGTGCCATCGAAATGAATCGCACGCTGATGCGGATGAATGATGAACGCGTCCCCTGCCCCGCCTATTACGCCGACATTAAGAGGTCTATTGGTCATACGTGTTCTCCACGGTTGTAGGTTAAACCTGACTCCGGACTTCGTGCCTTCACGACGTCGCGCTTACCCCCGCGCTGTCGCACGGGCTTGCGTCAGGTCAAGCCTAGCGGCGCTGGTAACTCGCGCAAGCCGATTCGCGCACAGGTTGCAGCCGAAAATATCGGGTAACCTGCGATGTGTCCGTTCAACCTAGCCGCGGCAGGCTATAGGACGGATCCGCAGCGGCTGGAACAGTCTGTCAATTCTGAGGCCTTGTGTAGGTATGGCCTACTGCTGCGGTGGCTCGGAACTCTTGTTCCTGATCCGGAAGCCAACCGCCACCTAGCGCAGCGTATAGTTGGATCCGGCTCGAAAGCTGTGCCAGCCGAAGCGACACCAGTGCCTGCTGCGCGGCAAAAAGTGCGCGCTGCGCGTCTAACACGGTTAGATAACTATCCAGGCCGCGTTCAAATCGCGCCTGGGCGAGCCTGTACGTTTCTGTCAACGCATTAACGAGCGATTGCTGCGCTTCAGCCTGTTGATCAATTGTGCCGCGGACAGCCAGCGCGTCCGCCACCTCACGGAACGCATTTTGGATAGTCCGCTCGTAGTTCGTCAGTGCAAGTTTCTGCTGCACCTTGCTGACTTTAAGCCCGGACCAGGTACGCGCATCGAAAATGGGCATTAACGCCTGAGCGCCGTAGTTCCACGTGCCGGAGCCTTGCGCGAACAGGTCCGATAATTCCCGACTGGCTGTGCCGAACGCGGCCGTGAGCGAAATGCGCGGGAAAAACGCGGCGCGCGCCGCGCCTATGTTCGCATACGCTGCTTTTAACATTGCCTCGGCCTGCAGCACATCCGGCCTGCGCAGCAACACTTCCGAAGGCAATCCGGCCGCTACGTCCGGTGGCGGCTCGACCGAGCCGAGGTCACTCGGCAGAAGCTCGCGCGGCACCTGTGTCCCCACTAGCAAGCCGAGCGCATTCTCGTCGGTGGCGACCAATTGCGTGTATCGGGCGACTTCACGCGCTGCCGTCTCGACCGGTATTTGGGCCTGGCGTAACTCAAGCTCGGTCACCAACCCCGCCGCAAACTGGCGTTGGACAAGCTCGAATGCTGCTTTTTGCGCCTCGTATGTGCGCTGGGCAAGCGCAAGCGCTTCGCGGTCGGCAGCAAGCGCCAGGTACGCCTGCGCGACCGACGCCATTAACGCCAACTGCGCGCCACGCCGCGCATGCTCAGACGCCAAATACTCCTGTAATGCAGCGTCTTTCAGACTACGAATGCGCCCGAACAAATCCACCTCCCAGGCAGCGAGGCCGAGGCCGACGTCGTACCGCTCCGTGGTCCGGGGCTGATTCGGCATACGCGGCAATTGCGCAGAAGCGCGCTGGCGTTGACCGCTCGCCGAGGCGTAAGCCGAGGGGAACAGCTCGGCACGCTGCACACCGTACATTGCCCGCGCCATTTCGGTATTCAGCACCGCAAGCCGCAAATCGCGGTTGTTCCGCAGCGCTAACTCGATTAGTTGCTGAAGCTTTCTGTCCACAAAAAATTCGCGCCAATCAACCTCGGGCGTAACCGCGGCGCCGGGCACCACCTGCACACGCGCATACGCGGCACCGTCCGGCCAATTGGTCGAAACGGGCGGCGCAGGCCGGCTGTACTTGGGCGCCATGGTGCACCCTGTCACTGCCCATGCCATCCCGATGCATACGCTCAGCGCGGCCAAAACCGAGCCTACGCTAGGGAACAAAATCCGCGACACGGCATGGAACGCCGGCGTTCTCCACGCGCTCACCGCCCGGGCGACCTGAGGGAAGTCATCACCCCCCGATTCGGGCTGGCCCAAAATACAACCTGATACCGGGGCCATGCCCTTGCTCATACGCCCTCGGCTGAGAGCGGCCCCACCAGCCCCCAGACCTGAACCATTCCGACCGGGGAATTCGTGCCTCTCTAGCTTTTGACTATTCATCGCCAGATGCGCCTTTCACGCGTTCGGCACTGGAGCGGCCACGGGCTGCAGCCCGCTCCGGCCGAACTTCTTCTGGATCAACACGTAAAACAGCGGCGTGAACAAAATCGCCAAGAGCGTGCCCGTTATCATCCCACCGATCACGCACGTGCCGATCGCGTTCATTGCCCCTGAAGCAGCGCCTTTGTGAAGCGCCAACGGAAGCACACCGAACCCGAACGCGAGCGAGGTCATCATGATCGGACGGAACCGCAACCTGGCACCCTGCACGGTCGCCTCGAACAGGCCTCTGCCCTCCTTCTCCATCGCCTCCTTCGCAAATTGAACGATCAGGATCGCGTTCTTAGCGGTCAGGCCCATGGTAGTCAACAAACCGATCTGGAAATACACGTCGTTGAATAGCCCGCGCACAAAATTTGACAGTGTGCCGCCGATCAAGCCTAGCGGCAGCACCAGCAGCACCGCCACCGGAATCGTCCAGCTTTCATACAACGCCGCGAGGCAAAGGAAGATCACCAGCACCGAAAACGCGTACAACAGGGCCGCCTGACCATGCGCAAGCCGCTCCTGGTACGACAGCCCGGTCCAGTCGTGACCGATACCCTCGGGCAGTTTCCGCGCCAGCTCCTCAATTGCCTTCATTGCGTCTGTGGTGCCATAGCCCGGTGCCGGCCCGCCCCAAATATTGACCGCGGGGAACCCGTTGTAACGCTGCAACAGTGGTGAGCCGAAATCCCACCTGCCTTTCGCAAACGCCGAGAACGGCACCATCTCGCCCGCAGCGTTCCTGACGTAAATCTTCTCGAGGTTTTCCGGCGCCATCCTATACGGCGCGTCAGCTTGCACAAACACGCGCTTAACGCGCCCGGCCTTGACGAAATTGTTTACATACGCGCTGCCGATCGCGGCCGAAATCGCGTTGTGGACACTACTGATGGGCAACATCAGCGCGCCGGTTTTTTCCCAGTCCACGTCCACACGGTACTGTGCCACATCGTCCTGGCCGTTCATGCGCACCTGCATCAGACGCGGGTCCTGCGCAGCCATCTGCAACAGCGCGTTCTTCGCTTCCATGAGCTTCTGATGGCCCACCCCGCCTAGATCAAGCAGTTGCATGTCGAACCCTGTGGCGTTGCCCAACTCGACAATTGGCGGCGGCATGTACACAAACACCATTGCCTCGCGCATCTGCATTAGATACGCCGTCGCGCGTGCAGCTATCGCCTGGGCACGGAACCGCGCATGGCGCCGCTCCTTCCAATCCTTGAGCTTGATAAACACCATCCCCTGGTTTTGGCCGCGCCCAGCGAAGCTCATGCCGACAATCGGCATCACGGACTCAATCGCCTGACCTTCGTGCTGGAGGAAATAGTCGGACACTTTCTCCGCCACACTGCGCGTCTGTTCGAGCGTGGCATTCGGCGGCATGATCACCTGGCACATCAATATGCCCTGGTCCTCATCGGGCAGATACGCGCGCGGCAGCGCACCAAACAAAAGCCACAACCCGGCTACAATTAGCACATAAACCACTAAGTACCTGACCCAACGGTTCAGCACGCGTGTGACCCACGCGACGTACAAATCGCGCGCCTTGAAAAACACGTTTGTGAACCCGACCAGGAACGGGCGGAACAGCTTAAACGATTGCTCGGCCGCTACGTGCCCGCGCGCCACAGGCTTGAGCAATTGCGCACACAACACTGGCGCGAGCACCAACGCGACCACAACCGACAGTAGCATCGAAGCCGCTACCGTGGCTGCGAACTGCCGGTAAATCACACCGGTCGAACCGCCGAAAAACGCTGACGGCAGGAAAACAGCCGATAGCACAAGCCCGATCCCAACCAGCGCTGGCGCTATCTGGTCCATGGATTTGGCAGCCGCATCGCGCGGCGATAACCCTTCCTCGCTCATTATGCGCTCGACGTTCTCGACCACCACAATCGCGTCGTCCACAAGCAGCCCGATCGCGAGCACCATGGCGAACATGGTCAGCATGTTAATCGAGAACCCGAGCAGCCAAATGACCGCGAACGTACCCAAAATGACCACCGGCACCGTAATGGTGGGCACCAATGTGGCGCGCATCGTGCCCAGGAACAGCCACATCACGATGAACACGAGAAGGATGGCCTCCAGCAGCGCTTTCACCACCTCTTCGATCGCCACACGCGTAAACGGGGTCGTGTCGAACGGATAGACGATCTTCAACCCGTGCGGGAAGTACGGCTCAAGCTCACGCAGCTTCCGCTTAATCGCATTTACGGTCGTTAGCGCATTTGCGCCCGGCTCCAGCCGCACGGCTAATGCGGCAGTCGGACGCTTGTTGTGGAATGCCTCGATGTCATACACCTCGGTGCCGAGTTCGGCACGCCCAATGTCTTTGATCCGGATGACTGACCCGTCGGACTTAATCCGCACAGGGATCGCTTCGAACTCTTCCGGCGTAGTTAACATGTTCTGCACGATAATAGCCGCGTTCAGCCGTTGCCCCGGCGCCGCCGGACCGCCACCGAACTGGCCCGCTGAAACCTCGACGTTGTAAGCGCGCAGCGCGTGCACAACGTCTTCAATCGTGAGCTGGTACCCGGTCAGTTTGTCCAAATCCAGCCAGATGCGCATCGCGTAGCTGCCGCCAAACGCCATGACCTCGCCCACACCCGGAATCCGCGCAATAACTCTCTGAATAACCGAGCTGGCGTAATCGCGCAGGTCGTATGCGTCCATGCTCGCGTCCTCGGAGACCAGCCCGATTATCAGTGCAAAGTTCCGGGTGGACTTCATCACCTGCACACCCATTTGCTGCACCACAACCGGCAAGCTCGCCATCGCCAGTTGGACCTTGTTCTGCACCTTGGCCCAGGCAATGTCCGGGTCGGTGCCGGGCTTGAACGTCAGCTCGACCCGGCACTGGCCCGCCGCGTCGCTGCTGGACGACATGTAAATCATGCCCTCCAGCCCGGTCATGTAGTCCTCGATCACCTGCGTGAGCGTGTTCTCGACCGTCTCGGCTGACGCGCCGGGATAAATCGCCGTCACAGCAATGGCAGGCGGCGCAATCGAGGGGTACTGTTGCACTGGCAGGTTGTAGATGGCCAACAACCCGGCCACCATCATGCCGATCGCTATGACCCACGCAAATACAGGACGCTGGAGGAAAAACCGCGATATCATACGTCTTCGTGCTGGTCCTGTTAGTTATGTGCCTGCGCCGGCTGCCCAGCCCCCGGCCCCGCGCTCGCCGGTGCACCACCAGGTACAGGCGGGCGCATCTGCTGCGACTGCAACGTGCCAGCAGGCACTTCCCGCACAGGCATGCCCGGCCGCACACGCAATACGCCCTCGGCGATCACACGGTCGCCAGGGTCCAACCCGGCCGTCACAAGCCATTTGTTCCCAACGGCACGGTCAATCTGGACCATTCGCATCTCGACCATGCCGGATTTGCCCACCACCAGTACAAAAGGCATACCCTTGTAAGTGCGCATGACTACATCCTGCGGCACAAGGATGGCCCGGTCGTTCACCCCCTCGGCAATGCGCGCGCGCACGAACATGCCCGGCAGCAACACGCCGTTGGGATTCGGCACCACAATGCGCAAAATTACCGTGCCTGTGGTCGGGTCAACCGTTATGTCACGGAACTGCAGCGTGCCTTCATGCGGATACACCGAGCCGTCCTCAAGCACAATTTGCACCCTGTGCTGCTTGTCCGGGTCGGGCTTCAATTTCCCCGCGCTGAGCCGCCTCTCCAACTGCTGCAGCTCAGCAGTCGAACGCGGCACATCCACATAGACAGGGTCCAGTTGCTGCACCACAGCCAACGGTTGCGGCTGGTACGCTGTAACAATTGCGCCCTCGGTCACGAATGTCTTGCCAATCCGCCCCGAAATCGGGGACGTCACCTTGGTGTAACCAAGATTGATCCGGGCCGTCTCGACCGCGGCCTTCCAGTACCGCACGTCCGCCTCGGCCTGCTGCAACGCCGCCATTGCGTCGTCATACGCCTGCTGGCTCACGGCCTTCTCGGCAAGCAAACTTTTGAACCGCTCGGCCCGCGCACGCACCGCAGGTAAATTCGCCTCGGCCCGCGCAAGCGCCGCCACAGCACTGTCGTACGCAGCTTGGAACGGTGCTGGGTCAATCTGGTACAACACCTGGCCCGCCAGCACATCCGAGCCTTCAACGAACAACCGTTTCAAAATCAGGCCACTGACTTGAGGCCGGATCTCGGCAATCACATACGGCGCAACCCTACCCGGCAATTCGGTGGTCAATACCACCGACTCCGGGCTCACAGTAATCACGCCAACCTCAGGTGTCATGCCGTGTGGCTGAACCGGCGGCCTACGACCGCACCCGACCAGCACGACCGCGCACACCACCGCACATGCCAAACCTGCCTTCTTAGGCCACAGCCCAAACGCAACCCGCAATCGTATCACCGAAGCATTCATCGTCTCCGTTCGCATTGCTCTGCTCGAATCATTTCTTTGTTTCACAACCCTTGGCGCCGCCAGACACACACTGCGCTTCCGCGCCAGAGGCTGCGCCTCGAATGAAAAGCTCGACGACTGACTCAGCAGTCCGTTTGTCCAACGGCAACGGGCGCGACGGACGCACCAAATGCGTCGCCACATGGATGTGGATCAATCCCCAAAAACCAACCGCAAGCGTCCTACCGTCGAACCGCGCGCTCAGCTCGCCCCGGCGCAACCCGCCCTCAAGCAGTTCTTGGATGAACTGAATGCTTTCCCAGCCTTTTTCGAACCCGTGCGCTTCTTTCGGCACCTCACCCGGCGCAGCCAGCGCAGTCACAAACGCAAGCCTCATCAGGTCCACATTCTCCTTCGCGAACTCGAACAACGCGAGGCATATTTCCTTCAGCTTACCAACCAATGAATCTGCGCGCGCCGCTGCCTCGCGCATCAACCGCATCCGCTCTTCCGCAGCCAAATCAACCAGCGCGCAATATAAATCCGCCTTGTTCCGGAAATAGTAATAGAGCACCGGCGCAGTCACACGCGCGGCCCGGAGAATGTCGCGGATCGTCGTACCGGCATAGCCTTTTTGAGCAAACTGCTTCAACGCAGCCTGCAAAATCTGCCGGCGCGTCGTCTCACCGTCTCTAGCCACGCGGTGCCGCATAAACTTAACTAACGATAGTTAAATGACCTGGCGTTGTCAAACGCTACTTTCGGCCACTGGCCACTGCGCCGGCCGCTGACCACCCTGGCCGGCTGCGCTGCGCTTCAAAATTCCAACCGCACGCCAACGCGCCCCAGAGACTGCACCAGCATGTGTCTCCGGCGCAGCCTACTACTATGGCTACTAATGCTCGATTACTTTGCCGCTAGCTTGGCCGCAATGGTAGCCACGTGCCGGCCTTGGAACCGCGCACCGGCCAGCTCAGCCGCGCTGGGCATGCGTTCGCCCTCAGGCCCGGCTATCGTCGAGGCACCGTAAGGTGAGCAACCCATCACTTCTTTCACCCCAAGCATCTCTTTGAACGCATATGGGAGCCCGACTACGATCATCCCGTGATGCAGCAACGTGACAATGAACGTCAAAATGGTCGTCTCTTGACCCCCGTGCTGGCTCGAAGTGCTCACAAACACACTGCCAACCTTGCCCAACAGCGCGCCTTTGACCCACAGCGACCCGGTCGCATCCAGAAACTGCCGCATTTGCCCGCACATATTCCCGAACCGCGTCGGCGTGCCGAAAATGATGGCATCCGCTTCGGCAAGTTCGTCCACGCGGCATACTGGCACATGCGCAAACGCCTTCTGCGCATCCAGTGCGCCCATCTTTGCCAGCAC
>JANWZY010000120.1:1494-8512 GCA_025061935.1 Verrucomicrobiia bacterium | reverse complement strand
TTGTCTGGAGCTTCTTTTCTTTCGCGCGGGGTTGCGGCGGGGTTTTCGTCGGCCCCGCCCACCCCCAACCTTTTCACGGGCTTGGCGCTTGCTACACAGGCGTTTCAAACGGCTCAGTGCGGACACCTTTTACACTGAAGCGGTGTGCTAACGGGGCTGTATGGAAGCAGTACGGCGTTGTGCAAGGCTCAATAAAACCACTGTAAGCGGCTTCAGCTCTGCGGTGGATGAGTTGAAATGGTTGTTTAGGTTAGGCCTCGATAGTCGCGGGTGCAGACGGGGCGCGTGCGCGGCCGCGTTTTGCATAAAGTTCAGGGGGATTGTTTAGGATCGTCTCGGAGTTAACCGAGCCGGAACGATATGCGTTTGATTAGCTCCGGGCCGAAGCAATTCTGGAGCTGGTCCAAGATTTCTTTGGCTCGGTACCGGCTCAGCTCGCTGAGCCACACGCTGCTGTCCACGCGCACGAACAGTGTGCCGTTCCGCAGCCCTGTCGGTTGAGCATGCGCCGCTATGTTAGGATCAATCAGCGTGCTCCATGCGCGTAACACCTCGGCCTCGAGCCTGCGCCTGTCGAGGTTCAGGTGGTTGAGCGCTTCCTGCACTAGCTCTGCCGCCGAGCGCGCGGTGGTAGGTCTTGTCTTTTCAACTGCAGCGATATCCACGCCGTACCATGCGGCGCGCACCTTTTCCCGTGCCGAGCGTGGCGGCGGCCCGAGCGGCGGTTGGTTTTTAGGTGGCAAGCCAAGCATTGGCGGCACTACTCCGGACTGCGTGGCCGGTTACGCGGCCATCGGTTCGACTTTTTCAGGCGCGCGTTCCTCAAGCACGAGCACGCCGTACGGCGGCATGTCGTAATTGCCCGCAATCGCGGTCGCAGTGAGGAAGTCGTGCATCGGCTTGGCGAACTGGATCCGCACGGGCGCGTTGCCGGGGTTGAGCACAAAGTAAATCTTCGATGTATCCTTTTGCCGCACACTCACCTCGATCTGTGGCGGCATTTTCAACGGTATCTCCAGCTCCCGAATCTGGCGCAGCCAGTTCAGCAGGTCGTCATAGAAGTACGGATGACTGACCGTGCCTATGTAAATCGCTTTGCCGTCGCCGAAACTGTTGATGGTGAGTGCTGGCCGGCCAGCGTAGAAATCTTTGGCGAACGTGGCGACAACTTCACAACCTTTGGGTTCGATGATGTCGCACCAGTACCTAGCAGGGTGCATGTGCGTAGCCGGAAATGTGCCTTTGAACACAAGGTGGTTTTCATCCGACGGCCCCAGTGGGTCAAACTCGATTACTTCGAGTCCGAACAAGTCCGTCAAGTCGTGCGGGTACCCAGTGTCAGGTGCCAGGTTGTACTCGTCCACCAGCCCAGTGTGACAGGTAGCTACCAGGATACCGCCTTCTTGTACGTAAAGCTTGAGTCGGTCGGCTTCGCCTCCGGCGAGCAGGTAAAGCGACGGCGCGAATACAATCTTGTACTTCGACAGGTCGTCAATAGGCCGCGCGAAATCAACCGGGATGTTCCGGCTGTGCAAAGCATTGTAGAAAAGCCGGATATGGTCGCGCAGCGTGAGGTGTTTGCTCGGGTGCCCCGTCAGGTGCATAGCCCAGTCGTTGTCATGTGTGAAGAGGATGCATGCCTCTGCCTCGACACGGGTGCCTTTAATGACCGGAGCGAGCAGCCGCAACTCCTCGCCGAGCTGTGCGACCTCGCGGTACACGCGGTTGTCCCGGCGGATGTGGTGCGGCAGCACGGCAGCCTGGAATTTTTCGGAGCCGAACCGTGGCGGTCGCCAGCGCAGGAAAAGTATGCCGTCGGCGCCACGGGAGATCAGTTGGTAGGCGAGCAGCCGCAACAGCCCGGGCCGGACTAGCGGGTGGAAGTCCTGCGTGCTGCCGGCCTTTTGTTCGATTACCCAGAATCCAAGGCTCCCGTCCGGCGCGCGCACACTCGATTTCTTAACCGACCTGAGCATGTCGGTTTCGCATGCTACTTCGGCGGGGGCAACCTTGGCTGTTACGTTCGCCTCGACCGAGACGAAATCAATTACTTCGGCGATATCGAAGTGGTCGAACCTGTATGTGAACGGGCGCAGGTTAGTCGTGACGGGGCGTTTGGGCGTGAGCTGGCGCAGTAGCTCCGCCAGCTCCTTCACGAACTGCACGATGGTGTCGCTGCAGAAGCGGTGCCAATCTAACACAAGTGCCGGGTTGTGCCCAGCAGGTGCGTGCATCGGCATCGGCACCTGTTTCCAATCTGAAACGACCTGGCCCCAGTGCCTAAGTCCGAGCAGGTTATTCAATTTTTCGATGGTCCCGTACTTCGCTTGAAGCCACCAGTGCCAATCCCGGCGCGTGTCTTCGTTGAACGATGCTTCGCTGTAGAGGCTGCCGACAGGCGTGTCTATTTGCCAAGCGACCAGGCCCGGGTGGTCCCCCAACGCTTGGGCCATCGCGCGAACTATGTTTTTCGCGGCATCCCAGTACAGCTCGCTGTTCAGACATATGCCGCGGCGTGTGCCTTCGCGCCGGACAAGCCCGCGCTCGTCCACGGCCAGTATCTCGGGATGCTTCTGCGCGAGCCAGATAGGGGGTGCAGCAGTGGGTGTGCAAAGCACGGTTTTAATCCCGGCCTTGGCCATCACGTCCATTGCCCGGCGGAGCCACGCGAATTCGTACTTGCCTTCTTCAGGCTCGCACAAGCCCCAGGTGAATTCGCCCATCCGGACAATGTTGATTCCCGCCTCGGCCATCAACTCGGCGTCGCGCTGCCAATGCGCCTCAGGATCGTCCGGGGTGCCAGCGTACGGGTAAACCCACTGCTCGGGATAGTAGTCAACGCCGAAATACATAAATGACCGAAATAACCGCTCAGATTCTGAGTGCGTTCTGATGGCTTTGCAACAACAAAACATTCAATCGCACATGACGGGAAACGACCACGTTCGGCTTTGGCCCGCAACGGTTTGTACATGTCCGGGAACCGCTGGGTAGCTAGGGCGTTTCGTTTTAAGGCTTCGGCTACAGTTGACATTGCGTTACGGGGCCGCACGGATTGCGGCGGAATTGTCACTGGCCGCTAACCCGGTTGAGCGTGAGCCAGTTTTTGGGTCATAACGAGGCAAGCCTGCCCGGGCTTGGTGAAGCAGTCCGAGGCCGCTTCTCCCGCCGCTTACCAGGGTGGCGTCACGAACTTGCTGGTTCCTGTCAGCGTAGGATTATTCAAAAGCCGCGGGTTTGCCCGGATGGTACCTGAACTGCTAAAGCGGCTTTGCGGTCTGACCAGGCCAGTGTCCGCCTTGCTGGAACAAGGCATATGTGGGAGGAGTCACGGTTGGGATAAAGTTGCGCGTGCGGCATCAGGCTGGGTCGTGGTTGGTGCGCAACCGTACATGGGCAGGCCACGCGCGCCGACACATTGTCTCACAAGCAAGTTCGGCTTGCAAAACTGGGTGAGAAAGGCGAAATTTTCAACGAACACTTGGGCCAGTGGTTCCTGAAAAACCGAGCTGAGTTGAAGCCATCTCTAACGCATTCGGGGGCGGGCCGTTATGACGGAGACTGCTAAACAGCGCACACAGTCGGAGCCCAAAAACAGTTGCTTGGTGATGGTGTTGTATCAGGGGGAGAGACCACATGCGCGCGCTGCCGAAGTGTGCAATGAACTTGTTAGCCGGTTTTGGCCGCGGGCCGAGCTTCAATTCCGGTGGTTTGCGCTTGACCAGTTGCTTGCGCCAGCCGTCAGGCGCGCTGCCGCTGCTGCCTGTGTGGAAGCCGAGATAATTGTGTGCGCGATCGAAGCTGAAGAAGATGTTCCCTCGTATGTAGCCGACTGGTTCGATGAGCTGGTGGGGCTGCGCCTGAACCGTGAAGGCGTGTTCATTGGCTTGGTGGGGTGTGGAGGCGAGACTTCCGAGAAGAAGTTGGTCAGGCTGGAATGGTTGCGCCGTGTCGCGCGCCGCGCCGGAATGGACTTTTTGGCCGAGGCGATCCCGACAGGTGCGTGGACAATCCCTGAATCGTTCCAGTGGTTGGAGCAGCGGGCAGGCCAGCTCAGCCCTGTGTTGTGCTGCATTTTGGGCTACCCGGCTGCGCCGTTTATGTCGTCGTCCCCGCCTCCGGACAGATAGTGTGATGCCCGGCCAGCTTGACTCGCGCCCAGCTCGGCTTCGGCTTTAAGCAGACTGCTCGGTCGTCTCAGTCTCCTCTTTATCCTCGCTGATCACGGGCGCAATGGCTTGGAGCTTGTCCCCTGGCTCGAGTTCTATGAGCTTGACCCCTTGCGTGTTCCGACCGGCTTGCCGGATGTCTTTGACGAATGTGCGCACCATCTGTCCTGCTGCTGTGATGAGCATGATTTCGTCGGTTTCCCTGACCGAGAGCGCGCCGACGACGCGGCCTGTTTTTTCGGTCGTTTTCATCGTGATGATGCCCTTACCGCCGCGCGCCTGGCGCCGGTACTCATCGAATGGCGTGCGTTTGCCCAGCCCGTTTTCGCCAGCCACAAGCAGCGTGGCGTCCGGTACCACCACAGCGAGGCCGACCACCGCGTCGCCCTTGGAAAGGTTGATGCCGCGCACGCCAGCGGCTGGCCGGCCCATCGGACGTACGTCTTCTTCTGAAAACCGTATGCTCATTCCGTTCCGGGTAATGAGCACGACCTCGTCGTGTCCGCTGGTGAGTTTGGCATCAATCAGTGTGTCGCCCGGCTCAATTTTGATTGCGATTATTCCCCCTTTGCGCACGTTCGCGAATTCGGCCAACGCGGTTTTTTTCACCATGCCTTTTTCGGTTGCACAGAAAACGAATCCGGGTTGTTCCCAGGTGACATCCTCCTTTTGCGCGTTTGTCTTGGCAGTCACGCGAATGAGCGCGGCGATCTTTTCTTCCGGTTTCAGCTCGAGCAGGTTCGCGATGCTCCGGCCTTTGGCGGCACGGCCCATGTCCGGCACCTCGTACACGCGCTCGACGTACACGCGGCCCGTGTTGGTGAAGAACATTAGATAGTCGTGCGTGCTGGCAGTGAACAGGTGCTCGATAAAGTCTGCAGGCTCGCCCGAGCCGTCCGGGCTCTCACGTGTGGCCATACCGATGACGCCTTTGCCGCCGCGGCGCTGCGCGCGATATGCGCTGATGTTGGTGCGCTTGATCAGGCCGTTATGCGTGATGGTAATGATAACCGGCTCGTTGGCGATCAGGTCTTCGATGGCGATTTCGCCTTCGTCGGGCACGATTTCGGTCCGGCGCGGGTTCGCGTATTTCTCTTTGACTGCCAGTAGCTCGGTCTTGATTATGTTCAGCACCCGGGACTCTTTGGCGAGGATGTCGGTCAGGTCTTCAATCTTGGCCAGCAATTCTTTGTATTCGGTCTTGACCTTGCCCACTTCGAGGCTGGTTAATTGGTAAAGCCGCAAATCGAGGATTGCATTCGCCTGGGCCTCGCTGAAGCAGTATCGGCCGTGCGTGAGCCGTTCCTCTTTCCGGATTTGGATGCCCATTTTGACCACCTGTGCGCGGGTGAATTCGAAAGCCATCAGCTTGACCTTCGCCTCCTCGCGGTTCGCCGATTGCCGGATGATACGGATAAACTCTTCGAGGTTGGCCAGCGCAATCAGGTAGCCCTCCAGAATTTCGGCGCGCTCCTCAGCCTTGCGCAGCTCGAACCGCGTGCGGCGGATGACGACCTCGCGCCTGTGCTCGATGTAGGCGTTGATAAGCTCTTTGATACCGAGCGTTTTGGGCCGGCCGCGGTCAATGACGAGCATGTTGACCGCGAACGTGGTCTCAAGCGCGGTGTGCTTGTATAGATTGTTGATGACCACCTTCGGCACCGCGTCGCGCTTCAACTCGATCACGACGCGGGTGTTTTCGTCCGATTCGTCGCGTATCGCCGTGATATCGGGTATGGTTTTATCGTTCACCAGCTCGGCGATGCGCTCGACTAGTTGCGCACGATTGACCCCGAACGGAATTTCCGTGATGACAATTTGTTCCTTGCCGCCCTTGAGCTGCTCGACGCCCACTCTGCCGCGCACTTTCAGCGTGCCGCGGCCGTCGGTGAAATACTTCTTTATGCCTTCGGTGCCGCAGATCATGCAGCCTGTGGGGAAGTCCGGCCCTTTGATGTACTTCATCAGTTGGTTGACCGTGATGTCCGGGTTATCAATCTGGGCGCAGATGGCGTCAATTACTTCCCCCAAATTATGCGGCGGTATGTTCGTGGCCATACCCACCGCGATGCCGGTGCCGCCATTGACGAGCAGATTCGGAAACGCCGCAGGGAACACGGTCGGCTCCATGTGCGTTTCATCATAGTTGGGCACGAAATCAACCGTGTCCTTGTCCATGTCTTCCATGAGCAGCGCGCCCAACGGCGCAAGGCGCGCCTCGGTATACCGCATAGCTGCTGGCGGGTCGCCTTCGACCGAGCCGAAATTACCTTGACAGTCAACCAGCACTTCGCGCATTGACCACGGTTGGGCCATGTGGACCAGGGTCGGGTAAACCGCCTGGTCGCCGTGCGGGTGGTATTTGCCGATCGTTTCGCCAACGATGCGGGCGGACTTGAGATGTTTCCGGTTCGGCAACACTCCCAGTTCGCGCATTGCGTAAAGGATGCGGCGTTGGGACGGTTTAAGTCCGTCGCGCACGTCTGGCAGCGCGCGGGAGATGATTACAGACATCGAGTAGTCGAGGAAACAATTCTTGATTTCCTCGGCCACGTTCACGCTCTGGATGCGCTCGCCTGCGGCGAATAGTGAGGTTTTTGCAGGCTGCGTGCCGCTCTGTCCGTTCGAATTGGCCATATAGCAGATTGGTGTGAGGCTTTAGGTGTTGCCGTCCGTTCGCCCCGAAATTAAATGTCCAAGTTGCGCACGTTCAGTGCGTTGTCCTCGATGAACTGCCGGCGCGGCTCGACTTCTTCGCCCATGAGTTTGGTGAACATTTCCTCGGCTTCGACTGCGTCCACCAGGTCAACGCGCAACAGCTTGCGTGTAGCGGGGTTCATGGTGGTTTC
>JANWZY010000120.1:0-1484 GCA_025061935.1 Verrucomicrobiia bacterium | reverse complement strand
GTACAGCTCGCGCGGGTTCATCTCGCCGAGGCCCTTGAACCGTTTGATTTGAATCCCGCGCCTGCCGACTTCCTTGACGCTGGAAAGTATCTCGGGGATCGAAAACAGCGGTTTGACGCGCTGCTCGGCGCCGTCGCCTTCGATCAGCTCGAACAGCGGTTTGTCTTGCGCCGAATAATGTTCGATGTTGAACCCTTTCCTGGCCAGCTTGTTTAGCAGGTCTTCAATTGCTTTGCTTTCGTGCAGCTCGACCAGTGTGGCGCGGCGCGTCGGCCCAGACTTCGGCTTGTCGGGCTGGTCGTTACCCGAATCTGTGTCTCCGAACAGATGCAAGTCGGGGTTCGCGTCGCTGAATTTTTCCAGCTCCTCTTCGGTGTGGAAGTAATGCACCGTTTCCTCGTTGCCTTCGCGCACCTTGACCAGGTACCGGGGCAGTTCTTGCGTCCGCTTCCGCCGGTGTTCGACGTAATCGGCGAAGTCGCCGCCGTGCCGGCGGATCACGCGCGCGTATTTGTCCAGCGCTTCAAGCAGTTCCAGGACCTCGGCCAGTTGCTTTTGCGACAGTTCCCTGCCGTCGGCGAGATTGCGCAGACGCACATCTTCGGTGCCAAGCTCGATCAGAATTTTGTTCAGTTTCGAATCGTCCTCGACGTATTCGACCCTGTTCTTGCGCGTGATTTGGTACAGGGGTGGCTGCGCGATGTATATATGGCCGCGCTTAATCAGCTCGGGCATCTGCCGGTAAAAGAACGTGAGGAGCAACGTGCGGATGTGCGACCCGTCCACGTCTGCGTCCGTCATGATGATAATTTTGTGGTACCTGAGCCGTTCGAGGTTGAACGCGCCTTCGCCCTCGCCGTCGCCGATTCCGGTGCCGATCGCCGCGATCATGGTCCGGATTTCGTTGTTTTCCAGCACCTTGACCAGTCGCGCCTTTTCCACGTTTATGAGCTTGCCGCGAATGGGAAGAATGGCCTGGAACCGCCGGTCCCGGCCCTGTTTCGCCGAGCCGCCGGCCGAGTCGCCCTCGACTATGTACAGCTCGGTGTTCGCCGGGTCGCGGTCCGAGCAGTCGGCCAGTTTGCCCGGCAGGCCGCCGCCGGTGAGCGCCGTCTTGCGGACGGTTTCGCGGGCCTTGCGCGCAGCTTCGCGCGCGCGCGCGGCCAGGAGCGCTTTTTCGACGATTTTCTTGGCCACGCCCTGGTTCGCGTCGAAGTAGCTCATCAGCCCGTCATACACGATTGAGGACACGATCCCCTCGATCTCGGTGTTGACGAGCTTGACCTTCGTCTGCGACTCGAACCGCGGGTTGGGCAGCTTCACGCTCAGCACGCAAACCAAGCCCTCGCGCACGTCGTCGCCGCTGAAGTTGGGGTCTTTCTCCTTGAGCAAGCCGTTCTTGCGGGCGTAGTTATTGATGACGCGCGTGAGCGCCGTCTTGAAGCCCGACACATGTGTGCCGCCTTCGGTGTTGTGGATGTTAT
>JANWZY010000011.1 GCA_025061935.1 Verrucomicrobiia bacterium | reverse complement strand
AGTTACACCTCTTACGATTGGTTCAACCAATGTTATAGTCACGGCGCCTACGGTGTTTACGCTGATAGCTACCGGGCCCCAGTGGACGGTGGAGGAAAGAGTTGCGGTAGCTGTTTACGATGGTGTCCCATCACGGTGGTATTTGGTACAACGGTTCGATGGCCTGTTCGCGGACACGACTGCGGGCATAGCTGGGGCCGGGTGGCGATCATTGCTCGGTGATTGGGACGGGTCTTTGGACAGGTGGAATGTGGTTACGATGATCAACACGAACGGACCGTGCACGAACAAGGTGCTTACGCCGCGTACAGGCTATACGACAAGAGCCAGGGGTGCGTATGCCGCTGCTGCATTGGGCTCGCGAGCCATTGGGAACAACCAAAGCAACACGTTGTTCTTCCGATTCGCTATACGCGAAGTGCCTACGTTGAGCGACATCCAATGCAATATCGGCATAACCGACGTCGGCGGTGTCCGCACACCCGGCGAATTTGGTAGGTGGAACGTAGGCCCGCATATTACAATTCTACGGCAGACCGAGGGCTATGGTGGGCCTATCGACCTCTTTATTAATAATGACATTGGTAACGCGGGCGGCGGATTCCAATGGACGCGCGACCTTGATCCCAACGGCCTCGAAACGAACAGGGGCTACTACGTTTGGATGGACATTCAAAACCTCGAGACCGTGGTGGATCCCGAAAACCAGGTAATCTCCAACAAAGACGTTTATTCGGTGTGGATTATGAGAGAGGGAGAGACGACGCGTACCTTGATCGCATCGAACTTCCTCAGTGACCGAGATTATCTGAACATCCCCGCGTGGCAGACAGTTTATCCTGCGTTACAGGAGATCGGCGTCTCAATCTTGGACACATATATTGACACAAACATGATTGTAATTGATGACTTTTACATCAGTAAAGCCGGGTTCGAATCGTCGGTCCCGCGCTTGTTTGAGATTCGTAGCATTGTCCGGACTGCGAGCGCAGTCACACTCCGGTGGAACTCGCTTGGCGCGTTAGCGCCGTGGGCAAACGGTCCCGTGTACAAGGTCGAGCGCGCTACTTCGCTGACAAACCCGAATTGGACAATTATTGGCACGGTGCCGACCCGAGGTGATGTCACAACGTTCACCGACACCAATCCGCCGGCCGGGATGGCATTCTACCGGATCAGGTGGCCATAAAGGGCTGGAAAGATTAGTCGTGGAATTGGGCGACAGGTCGCCGATCAAAGGGGCGGCACTGTCGCCCAAAATTTTGGCTGGGTACGGTTCGACTGAGGTAAACATGAGTGAGGTAAAAATTTACTTACGCAATTTATGCAGTCTATCTTGGTCGAGAAGCGTTGGCGGGCTCCTATTTCAGTCGGACCCGGGTGGTGTTTCGGACGCTGGGCAGGGTCCGGCTTTACATTAATCGAATTATTGGTCGTAATTGCCATAATAGCGATTTTGGCCGCGCTCCTTTTACCGGTGCTCGGCAAAGCCAAGTTCCGGGCGAAGGTGGCTAATTGTACGTCGCATTACCGTCAATGGACGGTTGTGGCGAATTTGTATGCGTCGGACAACAGCGGGGGTTGGCTGCCTGATGCAAATGCGAACATCGGCGGTGTGTCAGGTGGCAACGCGTGGGACGTGAGTTACGGGTTTATTACGGCCACTGGGCCGTACGGGTTAACCATTCCGATGTGGTTCTGCCCGGTGCGTTCACTTGAATACGAGAATACGAGCCGGGAGTTCGAGCGGCTATATCGGCGCCCGCTCGCCACGTTACAAGATTTGACAACCGCGATGGGTTATCCACGCTGGGGCGGTAGGAATTTCCTTCGTATCGGGCACGGCTGGTGGGTACCAAGGTACATGGGGCCGGCGGGTACCTTACAGCCCGCTCCGCGGCAGTTCGGCGGACAATGGCCTGAGGACACAAATGCTTGGCCGCGCAGGCTCGAAGACAAGACGGCCGCAACCAAACCAATTATAAGCGACACGTGTCAGAACGCTGCATCTGCTGGTGGGACTGACATCAATAAGATCCAACCGACGAACCCGGAAGGCGGCGGCGTATATTCGCAAAATGGGCACTTCCACAATAACAGGCTGCAATCCGTCAACGTCGCGTTCGCAACCGGGCACGTCGAAACGCGGAGCCGCAGCCGGTTGCGTTGGCAGTTCTATGCGCCGAATTCGACGCCGCCAGTGATTTGGTTTTATTGAGTTAAACTGGGCCTCGATAAGGCATTCCGGGCCTGTGTGTTTATCTGATCGCAAATTGTGTTTTGGCCTGCTCGGCAGGAATCGAACTCACAGTGTCATAGCTTGAGCAATTAAGATGATTTTCGTGCGTGCTCCGAGCATCCGCCTTGCAACAAAAATGAGGGTTGGGTTCGTTCATTTTTAGCCCGGCCGTAGTACGTTTAAGGCGGCAATAAGGTTTGTCGAATCGTTCGAAGGTTTCGGATTCGCCGCTTTTCGACAACGCGCAACGACTCGATGAATGTCCTTATCCTGCGTGCGGCTTTTCCCGTTCTAACTTGCAAAATTGAAGTGCTGCGGAACGCTACTAACTGCAGTCTGGTGCGAGTGTCTCTGTGGGTTGTGCGGAAATTAGGTCAGAAGTAAATTGCACGCACGCTCTTTGATCTGCCGTTTATCCCAACGGACGAGGTTAACCGATGTAGTTGTAGGGTGATTGTAAGGCCCTGCTTAGGTCCGTTAGACTGGCTAACCCTATGTAACTAGTTCCGAGAAATCGGACATGAGAGGTCCTTCGTGTTACAGATCGCTGGACCGGATGGGTTTATTGGCCGACACATATGTCATGCGGGATTGTGTGCATTGTGGGTTGGTCCCGCTACGAGGTGACCCGAAGGGGCATCTAGACGGCACCAATTTGTTTGCCAGGCCGGTGCTTTGTTGTTTGCGCTTATATTTTTGTTATGGTAATTTTTAGGCGCGCTGGTGAAAGTCTGGGACGCGAACAAATGCGGCTAAGAAGCGCTCGTGACGTAGGAGCTGAAACGCTGAGAAACGCTGAGGAGGAGGCCAAAAAGCTTTGGTTTGGCGCCACACGAGTTGAGCTGGTTTTTGGACCACTTTCGCATATGAGAGCGATTAGGCGGAGACAACTACGCCCACCCGGCCTATGGCTTGTTGCGGTTTTACTGTGTTGCAGTTCGGCGCGCGGGGCAGTTGTCAAGTTTGAGGCTGAATCGGGTGTGCGGGGCAGCGAGGTCGGCACAGGTACACTTGCTGGGGTTACGTATATCTATCCGCTTGTTAACAATCCGACGAACATACCTGTGACTACCAACCGTGTGGTCACGTACACAGTTGTTTTCCCTGAGGCCGGGACTTATGAGTTGTACGCGCGCGTGCGCGTTGGTGCGGCCGCGTGGAGCGACGACAGTTTTTTGTATGGGAACGGGTTCGGGGCCAAATCCCCGACCAATTCGACGCACTGGATCGTTGCCAATAACCTATGGAACATTGGGTACACTAACTCCGACGACGTGGTGAGTGGGGCGGGCACCGCGGGTACGAATGTGTGGAAATGGATTAATTTGTCTGAGCTGGCCGGTGGGATCATGTTTACTGTTCCGGTTGGTCAGCTTACGCAGACTTTCCAAATTGGGATGCGTGAAGACGGGTTTTGGATGGATGCGTTCGCATTCGGCACGGCGGACTATGTGTTTACAGTAGCGGATCTGGATGCAGGCCGGGACGGCACGCCACCGGGGGCGCCGCAGCCGGGCCAGTGCGTGGTCAACTGGACAAATTTGTTCCAACGGATTGACGGGTTCGGTGCTTGCTCGGCCTGGCGGAGCACGTGGAGCACGTGGCAGGCGGACATGTTTTTTACCACCAACACGGGTACAGGCTATTCGCGTCAGGGCACGCCTTTCACTTACAGGGGCGTTGGCTTGTCGTTGTTACGCACGCGGATAGCACCTGGCGGTGGGACAGTCGAGCAGAGCATCATGCAAATGGCCCAGGCGCGAGGTGCCAGGGTATGGAGCACGCCGTGGACACCTCCGACGACGTTCAAAACCACGAATGCGTTGGGACAGATCAGCCTTAACGGGGGTGCTTTCGTCGGTACTACTTCGAATTATCAAGCTTATGCGAGTCAGTTGGCAGGGTACGTGGCCAACATGAAACGGACGTATGGTGTGGACATTTATGCGATCTCGGTTCAGAACGAACCGGACTATAACACGACGAACTGGGAATCTTGTGTTTGGACGGACACGCAAATCCGGGACTTCATACCTTACCTTGCGGCGGCGCTTGCTGCGAGTAATGCAGGGGCCACAAAAATTATGATCCCGGAAAGCATGAATTGGAAGGTCACGCCGCTTTACACGACTGCAATGAACGATCCGAATGTAGCGCCGTTGGTGAGCATTATTGCGAATCACAATTACGTTATGGACAACGAGGCCGGGGACCAGACTGTGCCTGCAGCGATTACGAATTATGGCAAGGCGCTGTGGCAGACGGAGGTGTCTCGCGGCGCGAGCGATGTTGGAGATATCGCTGACGGTATATACTGGGCGTGGCGGATACACCTCTTTTTGACTGTGGCCCAGGTTAATGCGTGGCACTATTGGTGGCTTTGCGCGTACGGTAGCAGCGGGGGCGGTTTGTGCGACACGAATGACGTGCCGGCCAAGCGCATGTACACACTTGGCAATTTCAGCAGGTTCGTCCGGCCCGGGTACCATCGTATCGGCGCAACCAGCTCAGCGAACTTACTGGCCAGCGCGTACAAGGACACCAATTCCGGCGCGTTTGCAATTGTGGTCATAAACACGAACGCAAGTACGCCTGTTAGTTGCGCATTTGTGCTCACGAACCTTAGTGGGAACGTGAGTACGGTTACACCATGGATCACTTCCGGTACGCTTTCGCTGGCGGACCAGCCGTCAGTAGCGGTCACGAACAGGACATTCACTTACGTGATCCCGCCGCTAAGTGTGGTAACGCTTGTCGGTCAGGTGGCGCCAACAAATTCGGCTCCGACAGACATTCAGCTTTCAAATGCAGCGGTGGGCGAAAACATGCCGTTGGGCACGCCGGTCGGGGTATTCAGCACGGTTGACCCCGACCCTGGCGACACGTTCACATACAGCTTGGTGAGCGGTGCGGGAAGCGCGGATAACAGTGCGTTCTCGATCACAAACAATGTGTTGTACACGGCTACTTCGTTCGATCACGAGACGAAGCCGACGGCCAGCATCCGCGTGCGTAGTACCGACCAGGGCGGGTTGTGGACTGAAAAAGTGTTTAGCATAACGATCACGAATGTGAATGAGCCGCCAGTTGATATAGCGCTGTCGAACAACGCTGTACCCGAGAACCGGCCTGCAGGCACGCCTGTTGGGAGTTTCAGCACGACCGACCCGGACGCTGGTGGAACGTTTACCTACGCGCTTGTGGCTGGGCCGGGCGATGACGACAACGCCGCGTTCGTGATCACGAACAATGTGCTCTACACTGCTGTCCCGTTCGATTACGAGGCCAAGTCAACGTACAGTATTCGAGTCCGGAGCACTGATCAGGGCGGGTTGTACACGGAGAAAGTGTTCACGGTTGCAATCCTAAACACGAATGAACCGCCGTCTGATCTTGCGCTTTCGGGTGCAGGTGTGGCTGAGAACCAGCCGGCCGGGACACTCGTCGGATACTTTAGCACTTTTGACCCGGATGTTGGGGAAACGTTTGAGTACAGCCTTGTGGGGGGTACTGGGTCAGAGGACAACTCCGCGTTCGCAATTATGAGCAATGCGCTCGTGGCCGCGACCGTGTTCGATTTCGAGTCGAAGCGATCCTGCAGCATCCGCGTGCGCAGCACTGACTCGGGCGGGCTACATATCGAAAAAGCATTCGTAATTGCTGTGCATGATGTGAACGAGCCGCCGGTGTTCGCGCCTGTGCCTGATTGCGTGGCACGTGCGGGCGTGACTCTGTTCATCACGAATGTGGTCTCAGACCCTGATCTACCACCGCAGGGGTTGACGTTCAGCCTGCTAGCTGCGCCGGAGAATGCCGTGCTTGACTCCGCTACCGGCGTGTTTAGTTGGCGCCCGCGTGTGGGCCAGGCCGATTCGACCAACTTGATCGTCGTGGTAGTGAGCGACGATGGGACGCCGCGGCTGAGCTGCACGAACAGATTTTATGTGATTGTCGAGCCGTTAATGCCGGCGCGGTTCAGTTCCGTTGGGGTATCGAGCAACGCGCTGCGGCTGGTTATTACCGGCCCGAGTGGCTTGGACTACACGGTCTTGACTTCGACTGATCTGGTCGGATGGCAAGAGTTGGTGACGACCAATTTCGCCGTTACGCCGTTCGAGCTTGTGCTACCGATGACGTCCGAGCCGGCGCGGTATTTCAGGCTCAAACTCGGGCCGTGATGAGCTTGCAGTAGCTATGTGCTCGTTGGTCGCTGGATGGTCTCGCGCAATAGTTGGGGCCGTTGCTGTCGTAGTCGCTGCCGCGGGGGCCAAGGCCGAACCGAGCGGCCGGCTGCCTTTCGTTAGCCCCATTTTCGGGAGCAACATGGTGTTGCAGCGAGGCAAGACCAACATTATTTGGGGCTGGACGCAGCCGGGCGCGACTGTCTCTGTTAGTGTTGCTGAAACCACAGTTACCGGTGTGGCCGGGCCGGACGGTCGGTGGCAGGTGTGGTTCAACCCGCCTGTGAAGCCCGGGCCTCACACTGTTCGCGTAGCCGGTCCGGACACGGTCGAATTTACGAATGTGCTGGTGGGGGATGTATGGCTCTGCAGCGGCCAGTCGAACATGGAATTCCCATTGAGCCGGGCGCGAAATGGTGTGGAGGCTGTAAAACAAGCGGCTCATTTCGAACTGCGATTTTTCATAGTTGGCCGGCAGCCGGCGTATGTGCCCGCAGCCGTACCGCGCGGTACATGGCGCGTGTGCACGCCGGATACAGTGACGGCCGATGGCGGGTTATCTGCCGTGGCGTATTATTTCGCGCGGAAGGTGCAGTCAGAAACGAATGTGCCAATCGGGCTTGTCCAGGCTGCTGTGGGGGGTACACCTGCCGAGACGTGGACGAGCGCAGAAACGCTCCGGGGGCTTGGCGGATTCGAGGCTGCGCTGGCCGAGCTTGAGCGGCTACGTACCAGGCCGGGACCGCAGCATGGCAACTACATCATGCACTGGTATGACGAATTTGATGTTGGCGAGAAGGGTGGCTGGATGCGGCCTGAGCTGGACGAGTCCGAGTGGAAGAGCGTGACAATCCCCGGCGGGTTTGCAGAACTCGGCGTGCCTGACACGCCAGCGGTGTGTTATTTCCGGAAAGCGGTGTTATTGCCCAGCCCGCTGCCGCCTGGCGACGCGACCATCCATTTGGGTGTGGTCGAGCGGATGGACACGGCCTATGTGAACGGGCACTGGGTCGGTGCGAGCGCGTGGGTCGAGAACCCGCGTCGGTACACTGTCCCGCGCAATGTTCTGAGACCTGGAACGAATGTGATCACGGTCCGCGTGTTCAAGACCAAACCTGATGGCGGGTTTATGTCCCGGCCCACCGAGCTGCGGTTGGTGTTGGGCGACGGCACGGAGATACCGCTAGCAGGGCAATGGAAGGGCAGGTTAAGTGTTGATGCGCGCCCACCGCATCCGCTGCCGCTGGGTTTCGAGAACTGGCCTGTCATACCTTCTGTGCTTTATAACGGGATGATCGCGCCTATAGCGCCCATGGCGCTCAGTGGCGTAATCTGGTACCAAGGTGAATCCAACGTCGGGCGCGCAGCGCAGTACCGCAAGCTGCTAAGCGCAATGATTGCTGACTGGCGCCGCGCGTTCGGCCAGGGCGAATTTCCGTTCTACATTGTGAGTCTTGCCTCATTTCTTCCGCGGCGTGACACCCCCGGCGACGACGCTTGGGCCGAGTTGCGCGAGGCACAAGCCCATGTGGCGCGGACGGTTCCGAATTGCGGCTTGGCGGTAGCAATTGATCTGGGTGATGCAAACGACATTCACCCGATAGACAAGAAGGAGGTGGGCGAACGGCTCGCGCTCTGTGCGTTGGCCGGCTACTACCGGCGCGACGTCGTGTCGAGCGGCCCGACGTTGGTGTCTGTCGAGCGGTTGCCGGGCGCGCTCAAGTTGAACTTCACGAACACAGCCGGCGGGTTGGTTGTGCGCGGGGATAAGCTGGGCGAATTTTCTGTGGCTGGGCCGGACCGCAAGTGGCATTGGGCGGATGCGAGGATAGAAGGCGAGTCGGTAATTGTTTCATCCCGTGCTGTGGCCGAACCGGTTGCGGTCAGGTACGCGTGGCAGGCGAATCCCCTCGCTACACTGTACAACGGAGTCGGCTTGCCGGCCGTGCCGTTCAGGACCGACGAGTAGTAAGAACCCAACCCGAGGCGTAGCTATGGACGAGCGCTTGACAGAGCAAATTCAAGTTCGTGTTTTGGCAGCGTTGATTTTGGCTTGCTCCTGCGGAGTTGGCCGTTGCGCCTCGGTCAAGGTCGAGGCTGAAAGTGGTGTGCGGGGGGCGGGCGTGGCTGTGGGCACAACTGATGGGATAACCTACATTTACCCGCTAACGACTAACACGCAGTATGCACCAATGACTCCTGACCGAGTGGTCACATACTCTGTGACGTTTCCTGAACCGGGCACTTATGACCTGTACGCCCGAGTCCGTGTGGGGCCACTTGCGTGGAGCAATGATAGTTTCCTGTTCGGGAACGGTTTCGGCACAAAGTCAGCCACAAACGCGGCGCATTGGGTTTTGGCCAACAACCTCGCCAGCGCAGGTTACACAAACGCGACTGACGTTGTTGGCGATGACGGTGTTGTCGGTGTATTGACCTGGAAATGGGTGAACGTGTCCGAGTTCACAAATTCCGGCGGCGCAAGGATCACCTTCACTGTGCCTGAGGGTCAACTTACCCAAACGTTCCAAGTGGGAACACGCGAGTACGGGCTGTGGATAGACGCGTTTGTGTTCGGGACCTCTGACTACACCTTCACCGTAGCCGAGCTGGATGCGGGCGGTCCGGGTACGCCGCCGCCGCCGCCGCGCCCGCGCGATTTTGTGAACGGCAACCTTGTTCAGTTCAACGACAACGGCGCATGGTGCTGGTACCAGGACGAGCGGGCTGTGGTTGATGCCATAGCTGAGAAATTGGTTGTCGGTTCGGTTGCGAGCGGCGCGGGTGTGGGCGGGTCGCCGCGCAACGGTGCCATCGAGGCTGTGATTTGTGATCTCCGCACGCGCGTGTTGCAGAGATGGGTTTTGAGTACACGATTCGGATGCGACGACCACAACGCGCCCGCGTTTTTGGTTCGGCCCGATGGCAAGTATTTGGCTATTTACGCGGGACATAACAATGACATGTTCAGTTACTGGCGCGTTTTCGACGGCTCGAGTTGGTTGCCCGAGCAAGGATTCGATTGGAATGCGCAGATTCCGGGCGGTTGCGTCAATACGGTCACTTATTCGAATCCCTACTTATTGGCTGCGGAAAACCGCACGTACAACTTTGCGCGTTGTGACGATTACCGCAGCCCGCATTTTATGGTGTCCACGAACTACGGGGACAGTTGGGTCTTTGGCGGCCAACTTGTCACTGCTTTGACAAATGTGGGCTACAATAGCGGGTATTTCCGGTACTGTGGCAACGGTGTGGACAGGATTGATTTCATCTGTACCGAGGCGCACCCGCGTGATGTGCTTACAAGCATTTACCACGGTTACATCAGCAACGGAATGAGTTTCCGCACGGATGGCACGGTGGTTGACGCGAACATTTTTGATCAGGTGTGTCCTGTTGCGGCCAACTTCCAGTTGGTGTTTTCGAACGGGACGGTCATGCCCCCCGGGATGACCAATTACCGGTGCTGGAACTCGGACGTGCAGCGGTACCCCGACGGCACTATTGCATGCATCATTCATGCGCGGATCAACCAGTTCGCCTCCGGCGGTTATCCGGACACTGTTGACCCGAACCATTCATTTTTCTATTGCCGATACGATGGCACGAATTGGCGCGCGACTTACCTGTGCCAGGCTGGACATAAACTGTATGCGGACGAGGCGGATTACGTCGGGCTGGGATGCTTAGACCCGCATGACCCGAACACGATTTACATTTCGACGCGCTACGACCCGCGCGCTGTTGTGCCAGGCGTGACCGACACGAACCCGCCGTACACGCCTTGCCGCGAAATCTGGAAAGGCGTGACCACAAACGGTGGGCTTACGTTCAGTTGGACGCCGGTCACAATGGACTCTGTTCGCGACAACTGCCGTCCGCACATGCCGGTGTGGGACCCGAGCCGGAAAGTGCTGCTTTGGTGGCGGGGCAAGTACAACTCGGCGCACAATTATGACGCGGCGGTCGTGGGGATAGTCGAGAGTCGGAACGAGATAATCGGGCCGATGAGCTATGTTGACGCTACAACGAACAACACATATATCGCTGCGACCGGGGCGCCGCTGGTCACCGGCCCTAGCGCAGGCCAGTGGCATGAGCGGCAGGGAGGTAATGGTGGCTCGATTTTGGCTTCTGCAGATGTGGTGGCCGAAAACGCTCCTGTTATTAAAACCGCAGTCCAGCTCCCCGGGCCGGGCACGTACGACTTGTGGGTGAATTTCTGGGGTACCCATTCAGCCAATGCGGACTGGCGCGTGATGGCCGGGTTAAGCACGAATCAAATGCAAATATTCCGCCAGATGGCATGCAGGATAGTGCAGCCGGGCGACCATTTAATGAACCTTGTGCTTACGAACAACCAGACAAATTTCCTTTACCAAGCCTATGTTGGACGGGTCACTGTTTCGAATGCTGCGACAGTTGATGTGTTTGTGGATGACTACCCGGTGCAGACGGGCACGGCCAGCACACAGGTTGGGAACATCGCGCGGACTTGGTACGACGGGATTAGTTATGCAAGAGTGGACACGCTACGCATCCTCGAGGCGGGTTTCGTAGCCGGCCCCACACCAGGAGTTCTCCTCAAGTGGAATTCGATGCCTGCGGACAGGACTCTGTTTGGACAGTCTTACGCTGTGCAGCGTACCGAGTCGCTGGCTCCACCCAACTGGATCACGATTGCGAGCAACATACCTTCTGCTGGGTACACGACGAGCTTTGTTGATACCAACCCGCCTGTCGCCGCTGCTTTCTACAGGGTCGTTCGACAATAGACCGGGTGTGGGCGGTGCGTTCTAACCGCGCACTATTTTAATTTGCGGAGCTGGGAAATGTCCGCGTGCTCATAAAAAGGCGCGACGGGCCGAGCAGTTTGTGCGGGAGTGTGAGCACCCAAGGCAGAAGCCAAGCCGTGAGTGCTAAAACTGTTGTTCATTTCCAGGCAACTGAGGTTGGAGGTGGTACAGCGCATGTGATTGGTTTTCGCGCCACCCGTTCCAGTTCTGTTTAAGCCATATGCGGCGCGGTATTGCAATTCGGCGGTTATGGGCGCCAGACTGCGCGCCAGAATTGCTGAGGCTCGTTAGGTTTGATTGTGTTGGTCAGCGTGAGTGTCGGGCCTGCAAGTGAATTGGTCGAAACCGGCGTCCATGTGGTCAGGTCTGGCGATGACTCGATCACGTATCTGGCCCGCCGCTGGCCGTAGATTCTGAATACGAACTGGTCGGCAGTCGCGTGGACCGGTTCCAAGCGTGCCGGTGCCGGTGCGAACGTGAACAAGGTTAAGGAGTACGGCGGAAATAGATGCGTAAATGTCTGTCCGACTGGTGCGTTTGTAAGCGAAATATCCTGCTTGGAAATATGCGCGTTGGTACGCGCTGCTTCATCTTGGGGTATGCCATAGAACCGGACCTGTGCGACCGCGTGGGGGATGAAATCGTTGAGTGTGATTCTGGCTACGAGGGTTGTTACCGAGTCTTTGTTGATGACGAGCAACGCGAGTGCGCCGCTGGGCTTGCGCGCGGCGTAAGCGGCCAGGAGCGGGTAATCGCTGGTCGCTTCAAGTACGTCGTCGCCGGCGCGCATGAGATGACTCATCATTTTTGCGCCGTAGAAGACGGGATGGCGATTGGTCGGGCCGTTGATCATTCCTAGGTCGCCATAGTTGCGCCAACCGTAGAGCGTCGGGTCGAAACAACCTTTGGTATCCGTGCCATTCCGCAGGTCCCACCAAACAAATGCGTTGAACTCGGTTTTGGCCAACTGGCCCAAGCTGTCCGCGTAGTAGAGCGCATTTACGAGGCTGGTTGACTGTCGGCCCTGCGCGCCGGCGTCGCAGTTGTTTTCGGTTACTACAAGCTCGATGTCTTCACCGCCCGGACCGTAGTAATCAATGATCTGCTGCCGCAAATCGGCTGCATCTGAGGCCCAGTTCACGGCTGATTGCAACAGGAATGGATCACTGACAGGACAGTGCGTCGGGTTCTCTGGCGTCCATTGTGGGTAGTGGTGGTGGACAAGAAAGTCGGGTTTGACCCCCAAACTTTTGAGTGTTGCGAGCATGATTGGCGTCCAGCCGTAGTTTGTCTGGCCGGTGCGCGGGTTCACAACTGGGCGGAGGGCCGTATATTGGTTCGAGAAACTGTTCTCGCCTGGCGCAGCGACCACGCCAACTTTAATTGTCGGATCAGCCGCTTTCATTTGTTCAATATATGCCTTGGCGCGGGTCGCATAAGTGAACGGGTCGTGGGGGTATGTGTTGCTGTCTGTTTCCCAGGGGCCGTAGCATTCGTTGCCGATCTCCCAGTATTTGAATCCGTAATTGTTCGTGAGGTTCGAGTGACGGACCCATGCGGCTGCTTCTTCGGGCGTGCCTGTGCCGTAGTTGACCGTGATGAACACATGCGCGCGGATGTTGGTGGCGATCATAGCGAACTCGGTAAACGTGGTATTCCATCGCCATGTGTTGGTCAGAGTGGTGCCCGTGGCCCAGTGGTATTCGTCAGAAATCGAGCCGCCAGGGAAGCGCAGCGTAGTGGTGCCCATTTCGGTAAGGAGTGAAATCGTCTGGGTCCGTTCCGTGATGTCGTCGCCGAGGTAGTCGTCCCAAATGGCGGTATTTACGCCGAACCAGCGCGCGTCCACGGTTCGGAGCGCGGTGAGGGAATTAACCGAGATGTTGACGACGGCGGGTGCGGGTTTTGATATCAGCTCGATATCGTCCACGAACCATGTGCCTGTCGTGCCGAATGAGGTTAACTGCAAGGTTAGCCGGTGCAGGTTGGTGACGTCCGCGACGCCGAGGTCAGCGAGCGGAATCACATATTGCCGCCACGCATTTGTTGGCAACGGCGCAAGTTGGACTCCTGCCGTGCGGTTTGTGCCGTACTCTGCGTAAACCCGCAGGATCTGCCCGCCGGCGGCGCCGCCGTTCGCCCAGAACGCGAAGGCAGCGTAGGGCACGACGCTAAACTCGGCGTGATGAAATGAAAGTCCCTGCCACGCGCTGAAAGTTGCGCTAATTGAGCGTGTACCGGACCGGACTGGAGCGGTGTTGGTGAGGTTTCGGCTACCCCAGCTCCAATCTTGAAAACCGTTGACGAGCCTGTCGGTGTAGATCGGCAGGTTGGCCTGGGCAAGTCCGCTTTGGACCGCAAAAACAAGTAAAAGCGGCGCAACTAGTCCGATCATGTGGAAGCGGATGTTCATCATAAGGCTGTTCTTATGAGTGGGGTGGGGTGGCGCGCCCGTGTAAAAACTCGGAACCTCAATTCCACCGTGCCGAAGTGCGTGCTTGAATCCAGCGTACGTCCTCGACACTGTCACCTGCAGGCACGTTTAGCGGCAGTGTGGGTCCTTCCGCCGGCGGTTGAATCGTTTTACCACGCCACTTTTTGATCTCGGAGTGACCGTCAGCGAATGCGAATCCGCATGCGCCGCCGTGGTAACTGGCCGGGAAATCAACTATGCGCACGCCTTGGGCGTCGCCGCATTCCACTGCGAACAATGCGTCGTTGATACTGCGTTGGTGTTCATCAACAGTGACCCACAGAAAAGCCGGGGACGGTTTGACAATGTGAGATAGTTTGCCGTATGTGCGCCATTCACGTTGGGCGTCGTTGTACACGCCTGGCAACCAGCCGCCGCCGACGGGGTCTCCGCGCTTTTTGCCTGCCGGGAATGGCGGATTCCAAAGTGTGCCGACTGCCAGGTTCATCGAAATGCTTCGCACGCGCGGCGTGCCTCGCACCATGCTTTTGTCGGCTGGGCACTTGTAGAGCGTATGGTTTTTGATGATATAGGCGAGCATCGAAAACCGCGGGTCAACGAGTATGGCCCAATTCGTTGCGTCTGTGTCGGCGAGCATGGTTCCCACAACCCAGTTCCGCATTGGCGGATTGGCATTTGGGTTGAAGGCGGTGGTGTATGGGTAATCATTCGGGGGCAACAAATCGTCGTTTTCTTCCGCGTACAGGCGCCACCCGAGCATGAGCTGGCGCGTGTTGTTCATGCACCCGATGCCTTGAGCCTTCTGCTTGGCGCGGGTCAGCACCGGCAATAGGAGCGCAGCCAAGATCGCAATGATGGCGATCACGACCAACAGCTCGATCAGCGTGAAAGCGTGTCGGTTCTTCTCGCGCCGGGACTGGGCGCGCGCTTTGTCACTGCCGGTTGTGAAATCCATCTGCGCTCCAGTACAAAATAGCCTTTGAGTTTTGGTTTTGCAAACGGCGCGGGCGCCGGCCGCGCACAACATTTTGACCGGCACCCGCGCAAACTTTGAGCGATCTGCCTCAGCTACCCGGCTTTAGGAGCCTGAAGTACCCAACAGTTGGTGACGGCAGCGTGTTGGTGATGTAAGTCATCTTAAACGTCGTGGGGATAATTGCTGCGGCCGTTTCGTCCATCAGGTCCATCCAAGATTCGGGATCTACCACGTTCGTGGTGGTTTGGAGTTTGAACCCACTGTCGGGCACGGTCCATTCAAGTATCCACCGGGCTGTGCGCGGGACAATCCACACTGCCTGTGGGATAGCGGCCACGATTGTCCAGTTTTCGCTGTTGAGCGGCGGCGCTTCGAATGAGTCATCTATCGCTGTTCCGAGCCCTTCGATTTGGATTCGGTTCAGCGTCAGAGTTTGATTAGTTGCGCCGGCGAATATGTTGGCTCGCGAGTTCGGCTGATGCCCGAAGTAAACCGCTAAGTTGTCGTTAAACACGTTTTGGGCGACGTCAGCAGGCAATGATCCACTGGCTGTTGCACCGCCAGGCGCACGGAGGGTGAAATCGGTTGCGTTCGAGAATGTGAGGCTCCATTCACCCAGTACTGTGCTATTCGACAGTACGCATAGCAGACCCGGCCCGAATATCATGCTTTGCCCGCTCGGTTGGTTTGTCTTGTAGCCGATCCGGCAGATGTAACCTGGGTAGAAGTCGGCCAAGTTGGTGGGATTATGCGGGAATTCGGGTTGGATCCTGAGGAAAAGCATGCTCTTGCAGTTCCAGTCCACTGCGCTGTCGCCCCAGCCGTAGGGCAAGTTGTTGTAGCTCACCCCTTCGGGTACAAAGAAGACGTGCATTTGGCCGTTTGCACCGTACAGGACGAGGTTATCTATCCAGAACGTGAGCGTATTGGTTAGATACCCGTTGCACCATTGCTTCAGGTACAGCCCGCCTATTGCGTCGTAACCAGCGTTCGGGGTGATGGCAAGATTGACGTGCACCCAACCGCTGGTGGCTGTGACCGGGATGGTGTAGTTGCCAACCAGAATTGTTTCTCGCGAAGGCTCTTTAATGAATCCGACTTCGAGCGTGCCATAATCATTGTTGGCCCCGGGTGCGCTGCTTGGGTCAACGAGGATGTCAAACTGAAGGCTCGCGTACGAGTTCCCGTTCAATACCTTACTGAAGTCCCAAGGCCACCGGTCGCCGAAGGTTTGGAAAAGCATGAACTGTTCCCCTGCCTGGCCTTTGTATTGCGCCGTCACCTCGAGTGAGCCCGAAGCCGAGTTGGTCCAACGGTCGAGGGTACTCCAGCTTGGTACGCCCTGGCCCCACCAAGATGTCCAAGACCCTATTCCAGTGTTGAACATGTTAAACCAGTTCGAGACTGCCGGCGGGAAGCTCGCTATTGACCAGCGATAGGTGACCGGGAACGTACCCCCCACCCAGCTAAAGCTCGTGCCCCTGGTCCGAATCATCTGCCGCTGCCACCGATCAGATTTCGCACTTGCAAACAGTTGCAGGCCTTTTGCCTGGGCGGGGCGGATGGCCAGTTTGGGCGGCGGCGCGACTACTTCTCGTTGCTTAAGCACGATGTTGTCGATCCAAAAGATCGCCGTTCCCACGTATTGCGGTTCCATTGGGAACCACTTTTTCCAGACGATTCCGACGAAATCGCCCCAGGTGGCGTCAATGGGCAACATGACACGTTCCCAACTGCCTGTAGCGCGTAGCACCGGTTGAACGTCGTCGGCGAACCAGTACTGTTGCCAACCTGGCGTGCAAAGGCCTAGTCCCAACCCGTCTTTATCCCCTGCTGTGCCGAAGAACATCGAGGCGGGCATCGTCGAATTCGTGTGGTCCCACAGCACGTCCATGACGATGTGGCTGTAGTCAGCAGGCGAGACGCTTAGGCTGCCATTGTAAGCCCAGCCGCCAGCTAGCGATCCGCCTATGGCGAACTGGTTGCCGGCGTTGTTGGGGTCGGCCTGCGGGCCCAGAAATTCGACTGTGATTTTTACTGAGCCTGATGTTGGGCTATTGCTCGCGTCAGTGGTCGCATCGTACGCGAAGTCGTAATTTATGCCACCCCACCATTTCCACATTCCGTTAACCCACGAATCGTCGTCGAACCTGCTAATAATCAGGTCTTGAGCCATAGCGGTTCCGACGCCCCACAACACCAGCAAGCCAAGTGCAAATTCGCGGACACACTTGGCCACGATGAGCTGACTCCTGCTCGGCAGTGATTGGCGAATAGTTTTTGTTTTCATAGCGGTTGCTTCGGTTGGTCGGTTCGGTTTCGCGCGCGTTTTTCGCCGCATTTCTGTGCCCAGGCCAAGCACGAGTCCAGTTATATCAAAACCCGGACAAATTGCGTAGCCGGCCCGGCACACCAGTATCGCTTATACCCTGGCTTTTCTAAAGTTTCTAGCCAAAAATTTTGTTCCGCGCATGTCGTCAAAACTGGTGATCTTGCTCGGTGTCCGGGCCGGTCGCGGGTGAGGCGGCGGATACGGCCCAAAGCCCGCGTTGCCGGGCCACTTCGTATAGGAACACGGCTGCTGCGGCGCAAACATTGAGCGAGTCGACGCCACCCTGCATTGGTATTGCGGCTGCGTCAGTGCAAGCTTCGAGCACTTCGGGCCTGATACCATAGCCTTCGCTCCCGAACACGATGCAGCAGTCCCCTTTGAAGTCAGCCTTGGGAAGTGGCCTGTCTGTAGCGTGCGGATGCGCTGCGACTGTCCGGAACCCGCGCCGCGCCAGTTCGCGTAGTGCCGCGGCTAGGTCATTGACCTCGACCACGGGCAGTTGGAAAATAGCTCCCATCGAGCTACGCACTGCACGGCGCAAAAACGGGCTGCAACAGGTTTCACCGACCAACAATGCCTGTGCGCCGAATGCCATGCTGTTCCGGACTATTGTCCCGACGTTTTCGGCATTGGTGAGTGCATCAATGGCGACGAACAAGCGTGGTGGTGTGCTTTTGGCGAGCACCGAGTCCAGCGTTTCCGGCACTGGGATGCGGCCTATGGCGAGCACGCCTTGGAACATTGGGAAGCCGACAAGCTGCTCGACCAACTCTTTTTCGGCCACGTAAACAGTGATTTCTGGTTCAGGCCGCGCGCGTAGGAGCGGCTCGAACTGGACCAGCCATTTTTCGGGCATTAATGCGTTGATGACCGCAAATTTGCTTTCGAGCAGCCGTTCGACAACTTTGGTGCCTTCGGCTACAAAAATGCCCTGCTGCTGGTGCTCGAGCGGGCGCCGGAGCGTGCGGTAGGGCGCCAGTTCCGGCAGGTCAAGCGTGTGAATCTGTTGTACGCGAATTACAGCCACGGCTGAGCGCGCCGACCCGCGGCCTGTCACAGGCCTAGAGGTCTGGGAACAGTGTCCCTGTGAGCTGCATGGTTGAGACGCTGTGGGGCGCAAGCTGCCACGCTTGGCCCTGACGCAACTCGATTGTAGCGCTGGGCCGGGTCTGGTATGTCAATTCCAGCCTGACGTGGTGTGCGCCGAGCCTGTCCAAGCGCTCGCGTACGACGCGGTACGCAAGTTCGGGCCGATTACACTGCCGGCTAAGATGCCCTAAAAAAACGCAGCTTAACTCGGACGTGACTATTTGTTCGAGCGCGTTCGCTGCGTCTTCGTTCGACAGGTGCCCGTACTTGCTCAGGATACGTTGTTTCAACCGCCAAGGCCTATGCGGGCAATCCAGAAGCATTTGCACGTCATGATTCGTCTCCAGCACGAGCACATTGGCCGCGCGCGCGCGCGCAATAACAAGTTTTGTCACGTGCCCGAGATCCGTCACGAACCCGATGCACCCTGCTTCATTGTGCAGCACGAACCCGACCGGGTCCTGCGCGTCGTGTGGCAGTGCGAACGTCTCGATGCCGATGTCGCCGATTTCAAACGGTTCGCCGGTGCTGAATATGCGCCAATCGAGCTTGGCAGCAAACCCCGACTGGATCGCTTCTTTGGTGGCGCGATTGCAATAGACAGGAATGCCGAGTCGGTCGGCAAGGCCCAATAGACCTTTGACGTGATCCGCGTGCTCGTGGGTAAGAAGGATGCCACTGATCCGTTCTGGCGCGCGGCCGAGGTCGGCCAGCCGCTGCCGCACCTGCCGCAGGCTCAGCCCGGCGTCTATCAACAACCGCACATCGTCCGACTCGACGTATGCGCTGTTGCCGGCCGAGCCGCTACCCAGAATTGTTAGTCGCACGGGCACGCGCATCACGCTATCGAGTCGGCACCGGCGGCGCAACACGAAACGTCAGGGGGGGCGTAGCGCGCCGCCAACCAAATATTGAATCCAGATCTGATGCCAGTCCAAGACCGGTCGTGGGTCGGGAAACGCGGCCTGGTAGCCAATTTCGTGCCAAAAATGGCTTGAGTTAGACTGGCTCGGGGCTAAATTTGCCTTGGTGACACAAGCGTTACACCTGAGTCAAAGATTGTCGCAGACGCTAGTGCTGGCGCCGCAATTACAGCAATCGCTTGCTTTGTTGCAGGCGCCGGTGCTCGAGCTGAAGGCTTTGATCGAACGCGAGCTTGAGCAAAACCCCGTGCTTGAAGAGGTGCCCGCTTCTGAGCCTGATACGGTTCCTGCAATTGGAGCGCGCGAGAAAGCGGCGGACAAGCTCGATCCTGCCGAACCGCCTGCGGATGTGGTTTATGACACGGCAGCGGAACGGGACGGGACGGTCGGAGTTGACGATTTCGAGACCGAATTCAACCGGTTGGCGCAGCTCGACGATGAATGGCGTGAAGATTTGGGCCATGCGATTGTGTCCGCACCGCCGTCAGCCGAGGATGAGGAGAAGCGGCAGTTCATGTTTGACAGCATTACTGCGGACTCGTCGCTGCACGAGTTCCTGCTCGAACAGGTACGGCTTTCTGACATTCCCGCCGAGAAACGGCCCATAGCAGAACTGATCGTCGGGAACATAGACGATTACGGTTACCTCACGGCCAGTGTCGAGGAGTTGGCTGCCACTGCGAGCGCCCAGTTACAAAGGAATGTCCCGGTCGAGCTTGTGCTCGAGGTGCTCAAAGAAGTCCAGACATTTGACCCGCCCGGAGTGGGTGCGCGCGATCTCCGTGAATGCCTGCTTTTGCAGCTTGATCGGGCCGGACTCCAAAATTCTCTGGAGTACAAGATCGTGTCCGAGCATTTCGAAGCGCTCGGCAAACGGCGAGTGCCCGAGATCGCGAAGGCGCTAGGTGTCTCAAAGGCCGACGTGCAAGAGGCAATGGAGCGGATCAGCCGGCTCGATCCGCGTCCCGGCCGGCAATACGCTCCGGACAACGACCAGTACGTTGTGCCGGAGGTGTTTGTGACCAGGTCGGGCGATGACTTTGTTGTGACACTCAACAACGAGCAGATACCGCGCCTGCGCATAAGCAACACGTACAAAGAGCTGATGTCGCGCAGCGCAGTGGACATACCCGCACTTGAGAGCGCGTTCAAAGGCGCGCCACGCGCACTCAAAAAATCGCTCAACGAGGCGATTGCGGCGATCAAGGCTGGCGAGGACCCGAAAGCTGTTGCGCTGCTGCGTGCGTTGGGCGAACAGTACAAGCTGAGCCAGGCACAGAGCGATGCCGTTCAGCACGCGATCACGCAGGTAATGGAACGGCGCGCGTTTATCGAGGCGCGGAACTACATCCGCGAAAAAATCCGTGCGGGCAAATTCCTCATTAAAAGCATCGAGCAGCGACAGCAAACGATTCTGAACATTGCCAAGGAAATTGTGAAGCGCCAGCGCGACTTCATGGAGAAGGGGGTCGCTTATCTGAAGCCGATGACAATGAGCCAGATCGCGCAGGCGGTCGGCGTGCACGAGACCACGGTAAGCAGGGCTGTGGCGGGCAAGTACATGCAAACGCCGCAGGGTATCTTCGAGATGAAGTTTTTCTTTACTACCGGTATCCAGACGGCGACGGGTGAGGGCGTGTCCAACACGAGCGTGAAAGACATGATTGCCGAGATTTTCAAGAACGAGGACCCGACCAAGCCGCTTTCCGACCAGGAAGTTGTAAAAATGCTGCGCGAAAAAGGCGTTATGATCGCGCGCCGCACCGTCGCCAAATATCGCTCCGAGCTGGGTATTCTACCGTCGAACCTGCGCAAGGTTTACTGAGCCGCGGCCACGCGGCTGGTTGCGTTCTCGCCCTGAAGACCTGCAGTGTAACCGGTTCTCTATTTGCGTTGGGCGCCGGCGCGCACCTTGACA
>JANWZY010000119.1 GCA_025061935.1 Verrucomicrobiia bacterium | reverse complement strand
AGTCAGATACGCTTCATCGAAGGTGCCGGGGGGCAAGGACAGATTTACGTTGTAGCCCAGGCCTGATCCGGTTCCAATTTCGTCTTCGAACCCACCCCAAGGGAACAAGGCCCGGCCAGTCTCGTGCAGTGAGACAGTCATCACATCGCTCCGGTTGTAGAATGCGGCTTGGACGCCGTCGCCGTGGTGTGCGTCAATGTCGAGATAGAATACACGTTTCCCCGCTGAGGCGAGCCTGTCACACGCCAGGACCGCATCATTGAGGTAGCAAAACCCCGCCGCTAACTCGGGCATGGCGTGGTGGAACCCGCCGAGCAGGTTAAACGCCACTTCTGCGTCGCCGGTGAGGATAACTTCAGCGGCCTTAAGCGATGCGCCGCATGCGAGCGCGCCGTAATCGTACATCGCTGGGAACACGGGTGTATCCGGCCCGCCCAAGCCCATTTGAAGTCCGGTTGGCGTCAGGTCGCCCTTGGCGGCGCGCTGGAGTTCGTCCAAATAACGTGGGGTATGGAACCTTTCGAGGGCATAGCGAGTGGCCGGCTCTGTGTTAATCTCGAAATGGTCTTTCGAGCCTAGCAGCCCGAGGGCGCGCAGTCGCTGGCGCGCCAGTACCGCCCGGTGCGTTTTGAATGGGCACTCTGGTGGGTAGCTTAACTGCTCTGCAAGTGGCGAGTAAACGAAAGCGAGTCTGCGGTTACTCATTTGACAACTGCATTGAGCTGCGTTGGACAATTCTGGCCAGGTTAATCCAGTGGCTGCACGATGTAGCCGCCGGACTTTTCGTCCGGTACCAGTTTAAGGAGGCCGCGGTTTTGGGCGGCTTCAAGCAACTCATTGAAAGACCTGAACCCGAAGGCGCGCTCGTTGAAGCCCGGGTTCCTGCGCTTTATCGCCTGTTTGATCATCGAGCCCCAGATCGGTTCGGTCGGGTCGCGTTCCTGGCTGAGCGCGTCAAGCGTTGATAGTACGAGGTCGAACGCTTTTTCGGGTGGCGGGCCTTTCAGCGGTCCGTCGTGACGCTTTAGCGGCGTGTGTGGCGGTGCCGATGCGCGCCGGTGCAACCGTGCGGCCTCGGCGCGCACCAAATCGTCGTAATAGATAAATTCGTCGCAATTATTCAGGAAGAGGTCGGAAGTCGAGCTTTTGACGCCCACGCCTATGACTTTTTTGGCGTTTTCGCGCAGCTTGCTTACCAGTGGGGAAAAATCCGAGTCGCCACTTATGATCACGAACGTGTCCACGTGGCTTTTTGTGTAGCATAGGTCTAGCGCGTCAACCACCATTCGTATGTCAGCAGAGTTTTTGCCCGATTGACGCACGTGCGGTATTTCGATCAACTCGAACGCGGCTTCATGCAACGGCCGCTTGAACTCTTTGAACCGTTCGAAGTCGCAATAGGCTTTTTTCACGACAATGTTGCCGCGGAGCAGGAGGCGTTCCAATACCTTTTGGATGTCGAACGTGGGGTAGTTCGCCTCGCGCACGCCAAGGGCGATGTTTTCGAGGTCGAGAAACACCGCCATTGTTGCAGTTCCTTCCAAGTTGCTCATGTTCGAACGTGCCGAGTTTAAGTTGATGCGCGCAATTATTGCGAGCAAGAAAAAGCCGGTGCGCTGTATGTGTCTTAAGGAACCGGCTGCGGCGTTACTGCAACTGCACTCGGAAGAACTCTTGAGGTGCGCGCATCGGATTGGTGTAGGGTGCAGAGGCACCGGAGTGCACGTGCCACGGCCCGGTAATGTTCGTGGCCCAGAGCAGTGTCCCGTGCGGCCAATCGAGCACAATCGCGTCGCCCTTGACCTCGAAGCTTAGTCGTACTGGAGGTTGAACGACCACATCGAGCGTGGCTGGAACCGAGGCACACCCGTCGCGCATTGCGACAACGGTGTATTTGCCGCTCGCCTGTTCGGTCGCATTTGGTACTACAGGGTTTTGATTCGTCGAATTGAAGCCGTTGGGGCCTTCCCAGATGTACATTACGCCCGGCGCACTTGTAGCACTTAAGTATAGCGTCATTCCGGCATATATCGGTGTGTTGTAACTCAATGTCGGTTTGGGTGGCGGCGTGCATGCTGGCGTGGCGGAGACGCAATGCGAGTTAGTGCTTTCGCATCCGGCGCGCACACCCGTGACCACATAGTAGTAAGTGATTCCGTTGGTGACGCCCGTATCCACGTAGTTCGTGCCGAGCACACCCGGAGCGATGATGGTGAACTCTTAGTTTGGTGAATTGGCACGTTTCACATTGTAAGAGGTTGCAGCGACGGCGGGTGTCCAAGTCAGCGTCACTGCGCCATCTGCAGGCGTAGCGCTGAGGCTCGCGGGTGCGCCCGGGCGCGGGATGATTAATTCGATACCGCTGCATTTGGCGTTATCCAGCACCGTTGTGAATTGGATGTTGATTTGGCCGTATGTTGTGGGGGTGGCCGCGAACTCTTTGATTATGGCTTTGTTGGGTGCACCGGCGGCGGCCACGATGTCGAAATTGGTCAACACTTGTGTGCCGTTGATGAACACGTTGAACCTGCGTTTGTTCGTCGAAGTCCAATAAACCTCTGCGAAGTGGAGTCTCACCAGGTATTCTTCCCCCGGTATTAGGCCTGCAAATGTGTAGCTGAAGTTGCCGTAGCGCTCGGTTTGGTACACGGCTTGGGGCGCAGGGGCATTGAGCCCGTTGGTGTCAACGGTGCCCGAGAATGGTGTTGCTTGCGTGCCGCCGGCAAAATTTGTGTCTGCTCCGAATTGCATTGCTGTGCCACCACCCGAATTTATCGCCAAGTGGTAAGCGTTGATGTGGACCGGTGTTTCGATTGAATCCGGGCTTGCGCCAACGCTGTTTGTTGCGCGAACGGTGTAATAGTAACTTGCGCAGTTTTGAACGGACGTGTCCACGAAGGCGTTGGTGGCTATTGCGGCGATTATGGCGTAGGGGCCACCGCTGGTCGGGCTGCGTTTGATCAGGTACCCCAATGCACCTGGGGGTGCGGCCCAGCTCAGGTACACTTTGCCGTTTGCAGCGGCGGCAGCCTGCCAAGTCGGGGTTGATGGCGGCGCTGGTACGTACTCGTACACGCGGACGTAGTCCACAACCATTTGACCGGGGAAGACCGTCCCGGCGTTTATTTCGGCGTCGCTAGGGTAGCCCAGGTAGCTCCCGCCAATGGCGAGGTTCATAATGATGAAGAAGTCGCGGTCAAACGGTGCTGGGAACGGCCCGACCGCGCTTGACCAATTGCTCCACACGTGAACTGTTGCGCTGTCCACGAGCCATTTTATTTGGTTTGATGTCCATTCGACGGCATAAGTGTGGAAGTTGGTGATCGAGTCGGTCGGATTCGGGAAAGTGTGTATTTTCGTCTGATAGGTGTGGTTACCTGCCGAATCCGCGTAGTGGATGGTGCCTTGGACCGTATTTGTCCAACTGCCTTTTGCTTCCATTACATCTATTTCGCCGCAGCTCGGCCAGCCCACTGATGTAATATTTGTGCCGAGCATCCAAAGTGCGGGCCAGAACCCGAGTCCGCGCGGCAGCTTGGCGCGGAATTCGAACCGGCCATACGTTTTTCCGAACCTGCCCTGGGTCTTTAGCCGTGCGGATGTGTAAGGGTAATTGCTGTAAGATTCTCTCCGGGCGACGATGTGAAGGAACCCATCCGCGACGAATGCATTGTTTGTCCGGCTTGTGTAGTACTGCCTTTCCCAATTCCCCCAACCGTTGACACCGTTTCCGATGTCGAAAGTCCATTTGTTCGTATCAATCTCGTTGCCGTTGAATTCGTCTGCCCAGACGAGTTGCCAACTCGCATGTGCCGTTGCGTGTGCGAACCAGATTGCCGCTGCGAGGGCTAAACACCGGAGCGTTATGGCAACGCGCGGGCGGGTTGCCAGGGTAATCGCGTCCGCGCTGCGGGGCTTGGTTTTCCGGAACCACATTGACAAAAAATAGGTCACGCCCTCCGTTGGCGTGACCACCAAGCCGACATTGCGCCGCCCGAGCCTACTTGCGGCGCCGCCACAGGTACACCCCAGCCAAACCGAGGCCGAGCACAACCATGGCGGACGGTTCGGGCGCGAGAATGATCACGGTCCCGAGCTGGTCGGCCGTGTTCGGGTTCGCGTTCGGGCCTGTGGTCATGAACCCGAATTGTGCGATGTTACCAGGGCTTATGTCACGCGATACCGTGAACGGTGCGCCACCGACAAGCGAAGTTGTGGTCATGCCGACCCATCCGTACCCTGGGGTGAACTCTTTAATAAACGCTATAGATGAATAAGGCCCGACCAGTGTGTTCGCGATTGTGTAACCCGTGAATGTTACTGTTTGGCCTCCGTAGGCCGTGCCCAGGTCAATCAGGATGTTTGCCTCCATCCACTTCGCACCGCTGCCGTCCGGATTGACCCAGTACGGATCACTGGGATTGTACGTGTTTGTGTTTGGGGCAAGAGTGAGCGTGGTGCTGGTCATGTACGCACGCAGGTCTGTTAACGCCCACGGGCTGCCCCACAGGTAGCTCCCTTGACTGCCGTTTTCAATTGACCACACGTTCATCCATCCGAACCAGGACAAGCTCGGATCGACTGTGAACGTTGCGGCGTTTGCCAACGCAACTGCGGCGAGGAGATTGAACGCGGCGAGTTTCATCAACTTTTTCATGGCGCGTTTGTCGTGGTTTGCCGTCGTATTTATTTGATTTTGCTTGCGTTATGTCAAGCAAAAAATGGCCTGGTTGCGGGTTAGTACCGCGCGTTGACCGTATAAAACCTGGTGCCTGGGCCAACTGGTTCCTGGATGCTTTTGACCCTACCGTCTCCTTGCACCTGGGTGCCGATTGGGACCCAGGCCGGATCAGCCAAGTTTGTCTTGTAATAAAGCTGGTATTGCGGGCCGTACCGCGTGGGGAACGAGATAACGACGTTGGTGCCGCTGCGCTGGGCAGCCACGACGGGTGCACGCAGCTTGAGCTCTGCGCCGTCCACATAAACCGATCCGCGGCCGCCCACGGAACGATACGTGATTTGGAACCGCACTTTTGCTGTGCCGGGCGGCGCGACCATGTAGTCGGCCGTGCCCAGTGGGGTTATAAAGTCACCCGCGCGGATGTTCGTGGGCATCAATTGCACCCAAGTGTTGGCGGGGAAATTCGCGTCCACCATCGCCGAAGCGTACTGGACCAGCACAGCGTCAGCGGCGTCTCTAAACTGTACTTCCAAGAAGCATACGTTGTTTTCGCTGATTTTGTCTTCAGCGGGGGTCAAGAACCACGCTTTCGCTGTGTAAACCTCGCCGGGTGCTGCGGGCCTATCCTGGAACACCCCGTTCCACTCGGCCTGGGCGTAAATCTGACAGCAGTTTGTACCTTCTACGACTGCCACATGAGTTTCACTGCCATAGTAAAAGTCGTTGGTGTTCTGGATCGCGGCGCCGCCGAAGTTGAACCAGCCAATGTCTGGCATGGGCGCAAAGGCACCTTTTTCGAACCCAGGGTCGATAAGCAGGTTCGTTCGCGCCACTTCGAGCGGGATGACCTCCAAATACGCCCACACGCTGTTTGTGCCGGCGTTATTCCACACGGTGACCCAATAGGCCCCGGCGTCTGCAGAGGTGACGTTGGAAATGGTCAAGCTGTGCGTGGTGGCGCCGGCGATCCTACCACCATTGGCTAGGACGTTGCTGGATGTGGCGGTCACGTGAGCCCAACGGTAGTTAAACGGTGCTGTACCCTGCGCCGTAACCGTGAATATCGCCGTTTGGCCCTCGACTACCGCTTGGTTCGCCAATGGCAACACGGCCAGTGCAGGGTTTTGCACAGCGATGACAACCTTACCGAGGTTGGGCAGGTTGGTAGGGTTCGCGTTCGGCCCGGTCAACATGAACCCGTATTGGCAAATGTTTCCCGGTCCAATTGTCCGTGTGACCGTAAACGCACTCTCAGAGTAAAGCGGCTCAATGCTCATCCCGATCCAGCCGTAGCCGGGCGTGAACTCTTTTATGAAGGCGACCGCGCTGTACGGATGCACGAGCGTGTTGCTGAATACTTCGCCCGTGAAGACCACCGTTTGGCCACCATACGCTGTGCCGCAGTCAACGTAAAAGTTCGCTTCCATCCATTTGGCTCCGGTTCCGTCTGGGTTGACCCAGTACGGGTCGGCGGGATTATACGTGTTAGTGTTCGGCAGTAGCGTAAGCGTGTTTGTCCCGTCGAAAACTGCGATGAGGTTGGTCGTGCCCCAAGCACTACCCCATAGGTAGCTTCCTTGGCTGCCGCCCGAGATGGAGTAAACATTCATCCAACCCAGCCAGGGCTTGTTTGTTTCCACGTAAAAGGTAGGTTGGGCGTTGCTCGATGTGGCTAGGCCACCGGCGACGCAAAGTACTAGAGCGAGCAGGTTAGGTTTGATTGGCATTGGTTTGGTACGCATAGACTTGACTTTTTCGAGTGCAGGTTTACCGCGGTACGACTGTCGTTTCGGGCCGTCCGGCGGCCGGTTTGCGCGCGGCTCGGTACATAGCGCTTAGCTTCAATATTAATAGGACTTTTTTCACTTCGCGTCAAGCTTCCAGTTCGCGCGTCAAGCTTTTAGTCCGGACGGGGGCACACAGCTTGGCCACGGCAAAATATGCTGAGTAAGCTCTGCGCGCGGGTTGGCAACAATTGCTTTGTTGCGGGATGCCTTTGCTTGACGGCGGGCTTGTGCATTATCAGTAATTCGACTTGGGCTGCCGCCAGTTGGGCCACGGTTAAATGTTGGATTGATTTTGAAAATTAGATTTTTGGGTGGTCGAGTTTGAGGCAACTCGCCGGTTGAGTGCGTTCCTGCGATTCGACCAGGCCGGTGCGGAGAAATTTCTCAGTTCGCCTGGAGACGGTAAAAGTGCGTGTGCCCGGTTGGCATAGACACTGTGACAGAGTATCGCGTGCCGGACCGGATGGGCGCAATGGAGACAGGTGACCAAACGCTTGCAGCGACCGTCGTGGAAGCCGTCAGGACCATGCCTGCGCCGCTGATGGGCCAGGTGAAAGTGATCGAGTCGGTGCCGAGCGCGGGGGTGATTTTAACAGGCGCACTGAGCTGGCCGAATGCATCGGCCACGGGCAACACGTTGCCGTTTGTGTTCCAGAACGAGCGTCGGTCGAAGCCTGCGAGTTGGTAGCCCCAAAGCTGCTGGTATTCTGTGCCCCACCAGAACAGCCCTACGACGGGCCTACCCGGCACGCTGTGGATTGTTTCGGCCAATGCGGCGACGTATTCGACCTGGCCGTTTGTTGTAGCTGCGATGTCGCACACGTTTGTCGAGTTCGCCCACGGGAACGCGGTCTCGACGACCATGATCGGCTTGCGGTACCGCGCTGCGGTGTTGCTCAGGCAACTGAACAGGTTACTGAAGCAGCCGTGCCACCATGGGTAGAAGCTGTAGCCGATAACGTCGTAAGGGACGTTTTGTTGGCTGAGCTTGTCAAAGAACCATTTGGCAGTGGGCCAGTCGCCGCCGCGGTCTATGTGGATGATGATCTTGGGCATTTGGTTGCTGGCAGCGTCGGCGACGCCGCGATACGCGCTCTTAAGTAGTTGGCCGAATTTAAGCCACTGTGCCGGTGTGTCGTTTGTGCCGCCGACGGCGCCGTCGGGCCAGAGCATGCCGCCGGTGATTTCGTTTCCAAGTTGCACGTATTCTGGCATCGCGCCGGCAGCTTTGAACGCTGCAATGCAGTTGCTGGTGTAGGCGCGGACTGCGTTTGTCAGCTCGGCGAAGCTGAGGCCGGCCCACGCTGCGGGCTTGGTCTGTTTGCCCGGGTCGGCCCATGTATCGGAGTAGTGGAAATCAATCATCAACTGCAGTCCGTGGCTTTTGACGCGGGCGGCCAGGGGTAGGGTGTAAGTGAGGTTGTTCGTGTAGTCGTATGCTTTATTGGTGCGGACCAGTTCGTCTGAGCCTGTGAACAGGCGCAGGCGGATGCAATTGACGCCGCGCCGCTTCAGTATGGCCAGGGCGTCTCCGGGCGCGCCGTTGTCTTTGTAAACCACGCCCCGGTCTTCGAAGAAGAGCAGGTGGGACATGTCCGCGCCGGCAACGAACCCACTGGTCTGCGCCGTGCCGCAAGCGGCGCCGAGACCGGTGCACGCCAACAGCAACGGCGTGAATAGTTGGGCGCACCGGCGGAGTCGGCTGCGAAGATGGCCTCCAAACATTGCTTGTACCAGCCCAGCCAATTGGGAAAACCGCTTTTAGTGTCTGGTGCGAGCGCCGCAGGTCACGGGCCGATTAGCCGGAAAAATTTCTGACCCGTAATCGGCAGTGTGGCCGAGCCTTCGCCTTGCGTGTTCGGCACATCAGCCCACGAGCTTAGGTCGGTCGAGTTTTGGAGCCGGACTTTAGGGCCGGGGACCCAGTTCAGGGTTATATGGTTTGTCGCGACCGACGCGATAGCAATGCTGCCGAGGTCGTTTGTGCCGTCGAAGAATACCGTTGGCAGGAGGATCGGCTGGTTTGTGAAGACGAACTGGCGGTTCTGTGCGCCGCCGGGCCCGAGGCCGTCGCGTTCCCAGCGTATGCCGTTGTTCAGGACGAACTTGTAGTTCACCGTCGAGCCTACCGTGTTG
>JANWZY010000118.1 GCA_025061935.1 Verrucomicrobiia bacterium | reverse complement strand
AGCTGGCTGTTGGCGCGCTGAGGCTCAACCGCCCCTGTCCAGTTTGGCAAGGAACTCGTCGTTCGTCCGGTGTTTCCGCAGCGCGGCTATGAGCGTCTCCATTGCCTCGACGGGATTCAACTCGACCATCATGCGGCGCAGCTTCCGCACAGCTTCGATCTGGTGTTTCGGGAACAGTTTCTCCTCTTTGCGCGTGCCGCTCTTGGGAATGTCGATAGCAGGGAACAGCCTGCGGTCGGCGAGCTTGCGGTCCAACACAAGCTCCATATTGCCCGTGCCTTTGAATTCCTGAAAGATCAACTCGTCCATGCGCGAGCCTGTATCAATGAGCGCGGTGGCAATGATTGTGAGCGAGCCGCCCCCTTCAATTTTGCGTGCCGAGGCGAACATCCTGCGCGGTACTTCGAGCGCGCGCGCGTCCACACCGCCTGTCATGGTACGGCCGCTGCTTCCGAGCACGTTGTTGTACGCGCGCGCGATCCGCGTTAGCGAGTCCATCAGCACAAACACGTCTTTACCGCACTCGACCATACGCCTGCACCGCTCGATGGTGAATCGCGACAGCCGCACATGCGTGTCCAGGTCTTGATCGTTCGAGGACGCTACCACCTCCGCTTTGACCGAACGCTGGAAATCGGTCACTTCCTCGGGCCGCTCGTCAATTAGCAACACGATTACGTGCACTTCCGGATGATTCGTCGTGATCGCGTTGGCGATTTGCTTGAGCACGGTCGTTTTGCCGCTGCGCGGCGGCGACACGATCAGGCCGCGGGTACCCTTGCCAATGGGTGTGATCAGGTCTATCACGCGTGTCTCGATGAGGTCGGGCGTGGTCTCGAGCTTGAACTTTTCGTACGGGTCAATTGTGACCAGGTTTTCGAACCGCACGAGTTTGAGGTACTCCTCGAACGGCATGCCGTTGACGCGCTCGACGGCTTTCAATTGCGGGCTGTTCCCGCGATGCGGCGGTTGCAGCGGCCCGTACACGTGGCAGCCCTCGCGCAACGAGTTTTTCCTGATGGTGTCCGGCGATACAAACACGTCCGTGGGTTTGGGACAGTAATGGCGCTCAGGCGTACGCAGGAACCCGAACCCTTTATCGGAAATTTCGAGGTAGCCCGAGCCGTATTCAGGCGCACTATTGTTCTCCGCGCTCATAACCGACTGTTCCCCCATGCCGTTTGCGCGCAAACCGGAAAAGTTCCCGCTTGAATCCATGAACTGGGAAGCTGCCACCGGCCCTATACCGAACACGCCCGCGCGACCGGCAGCAATCTGAACTTCTAACGCCAGCATTTTTAACTCGCCGCCGCACGATTTGCAACCGGTTTTTTTGTAAAAATTCCGTGTCCCCGGAACGACCCGGGGCACCAGTCGGTCAAGGACGCACTTGCCCTGTTGCGCCTTACGCGGGGCGGCGTGTCGGGCCGCCACAGTGCGGTACGGCGCGTCGAGACACACGCCAGATTCTTGCGCGGGCACGTGTGGTGGTACTCTGCAGTTCTGGACTTTTGCGCAAACGTCTGTAGTTTCCCAATTGCGCGCAACTCAAGATGAGCAGCGACGCCAAAACCATGTTGGACTTGATTTTCGGGCGACGCAGTATCCGGGTGTTTGTACCTGGCGCTGTGGATGACGGCACAGTGCAAAAGCTTCTCGAAGCGGCAATGGCCGCGCCGTCGGCAGTGTGCAAGGACCCGTGGCGGTTTGTTGTTGTGCGTGACCGTGGTACTTTGGACGCGCTGGCCGGCGTTTTGTCCAACGGTCAAATGCTGCGCAGTGCCGCGCTTGCCATTGCGGTATGTGGCGACATCGAGGCCGCGCACGACCGTCAACTGAGTTATCTGCTGCAGGACTGCGCTGCGGCAATTGAGAACTTGCTGCTCGCGGCACATGCGCTCGGCTTGGGCGCGTGCTGGCTCGGCGTGCATCCGCGCGAGCAAAGGATAAGCCGCGTGAGAGAAATTTTGGGCATTCCGCCGCAGGTGATACCCGTCGCCTGTATTGCAATTGGCAAGCCGGGTGAGCAGAAGCCACCCCGGACACGGTTCAACCCCGCCTACGTACATTATGAAAAGTGGTAGGCGCGGGCAGCTCGATTCGGCACCGCATACGCGAGGCGACGGTCACGGTACGATGACCGCGCGGTAGAACCGCTGCATGTTGGTCGCTGCCGCGGTGTCAGAGAAATAGACCGGCGCCGTGCCGAGCAGGTTCGTTTGGACAGGTACCCAATGGATAAGGTTCGTCGAGGCTTGCACAACTACGCGCCAACCACGTGGGCCGCTGACGTTGAACCCGAACATGCCGTTTGTGACCCCGAACGCACCGTCTGTAGTGTGAATTACAGGCGGGGGCAATGGCGCAATCCCGATCCTCAGACTCCACCCGGATTGAATGGCTCCGACAAAGTAGTCCGGATTGTCATCCGCAACGAACAGGGACCAGGTACCGTTCGGGTTCGACCCGTTCAGTAGCGCAAGGTTTGTCGAATAAGGTCCTGTGGGTGCCGGCGCGGGCATGGACTCCGAAGGCGCGTAATCCGTGGGCCTGTAATGACCCGAGCTGAGCGGCCCGGACGCAGGCAGTGCGGCAGCGGCAGCCGAACTGAAGGTGAGCGTGACGTTTGTGACCTGTGACACGCCGCCCGCGTCGGACATGAGCATTAGTTTCTGGCCCTGTGGGCCGACGAGTAGCACGTCCAAGTCTGCCGGCGCGGCATGGGCCAAGTTGCTCAGCGTAACCCACACGTTTTCAATGACGCCCCATACCCCCGTCACAACTATTTGCGATGGGTACGGCGCGCCCTTGGTTACGCCCTGCATCAATTGAATAGGGGCGGGATTGGCGAAGCCGACCGCTGGGTACGCCACGACCAACTGCGCGGGCGCGCTAGTTACCGCCCCGTGCACGTTGCTAACGGTCACGTAGTAGTAACCTGCGTGATTGGTCTGAACATTTGGCAGCGCAAGCACGGTGTCGGTTGCACCGGCGATGGGCAACCCGTCTTTGTACCACTGGAATCGGAGTGGCAATTTCCCGAGCGCAACAGCGCTGAACGTGGCCGTGCTCCCGACTACGTTGGTCGCGCTTTGGGGCTGGGCGAACAGGAACGGCCCAGCGAACTCGTCCACGGTGAACCAACTTGAGCCGTTGTACCTCCCACCTGAAGTGCATCCTAGGGCGCGGACAGCGCCGCTACGGTCGAACTGGACCCCGGCGCGTTCCCAGCCGCCGGGCACGCGCGAGGCCGCGCCCAGACCCGCCCAGTCGGTCCCGTTAGTGGAAAACTCGAACCGTGCCCAAAGAATTTCCGGGCTTGTGCTCGACCGTATCCACCTGAGTGTGGTCCCGGCCAAAGTAAAGCTTCTGGATGCAGGCGGTGTGTTTATGAGCCTGGCCAGATTCGCCCTGGCCGTGCCGCCCAGTACGGTGAATCTACCGCCGACCAGAACATTCCCATCAGGTTGTAAGCTGAGCGCGTGTACTGAGCTGTACAGAACACCCACATCGGGGATAAAGCTCGGGTCGAGCGTCCCGTTCGGGTACAGCCGGCCGATGCAATTGCGCTCGGTACCGCCCAGCGCCGCGAACGACCCCCCAACAATGATTCGTCCGTCGGTTTGGATGCACAGCGTGTCAACAATACATCCGGCACCGGGATTGAACGCCATGTCCAGTGTGCCATCGGGATTAAGCCGTGCGATGCTATTCCGGGGTTCGTCTCCGATCGCGCTGAAGCACCCGGCAATGAGTATTTTCCCGTCCGGCTGAATGGCAGTGCATTCGACAAATCCGTATTCGCTAAACGGCACGTTTGTAAAACTCGGGTCGAGGCTGCCGTTTGATTGGAGTCGGACAAGCCCGGAGCGCGGTTGGCCATTGACCGAACTGAATTGACCCGCGACCAGTATCTTGCCGTCGGGCTGCACCGCTATCGAATACACGGTAGCACTTTCGTCGTCTCCAATAGTCGGCGCGAAGCTTGTATCTAGGGTGCCGTCCGGATTCAGCCGTGCCAAATTCGACCTTACAGCCCCACCAAACAGGTTGAACCAACCGCCGACCAGAACCTTGCCGTCCGGTTGCAGTGCGAAGCAATTGACCGGTCTGTTCGCTCCGAGTGTGAACGTGGGATCGCAAGTCCCGTCAGGGTTGAGCCGCGCCACATTTGAGCGGGCGCAACCGTCCACATGATTGAAGTATCCGCCTATCAGTAGTTTTCCGTTGGGCAGGACGGCCACGCATTTGACCACGGTATCGCCCAGGCCAGTGATGATTGGCGAAAATGTCGGATCAACTGCGCCATTGGGTGCAAGCCGACCTAAGTATGACCGATCCGCGCCACCCAGCCTAGTAAACTCGCCACCTACGATGATCCGGCCATCTGGCTGCAGCGCTAAGCAGTGGACCGGGCCGTTCGCCCCCGGATTAAACCCTGTGTCAGGCTCGGTCAGGTTTACTACCAAATACGCCATTGCGCTTGTGGCCGTCCCAAAAATGTTAGACGCCACCGCGCAGTACGCACCGGCATGACCAGCCTGCAGATTCGTGATAACCAGCGTGGTGTTCGTCGCGCCCTGGATCGGCGCCGCCTCCTTGAACCATTGATATGCAATAGGGGGTGTACCCGCAGCCAAAACGCTGAAGGTGGCTGTCTGGCCAATGTTCCTGTTCTGGTTCGTCGGATTCATGGTAATGACAGGGTCGGCCACGGTCACCGTGGCGACTACATTAGTGAGGTAGCCGAACTGGTTCGACACGGTGACGCTGTACAGCCCCGAATCCGCACCGTAGCAGTTAGTAATTCGCAGGACCTGATTGGTCGCGCCGGTAATGCGGCCACCGTTGATGAGATTGACGCCGTTTTTGCGCCATTGATAGCGCAGTGGGCTGGTGCCCAGCGCCCCTGCCGCCAGCTCGATCGTCTCACCGGTTTGGAATGCAAGCTCGGCAGGCTGGTTTGTGACCACAGGGTCCAAGACGGTCAGCACGGCGACCGCGCTTGTGACACAGCCGTAAAAATTCGACACAACCACGCTATAACCGCCGGAATCGCCACCGAACACGTTGCTGATTGTGATCATTGGGCCTTGCGTCCCGGCGATGCGGTCGCCGTCGGTCAGGTTCGCGTTGCCTTTGCGCCACTGATAACTCATTGGCGCGGCACCGATCGCGCTCACGTACAACGTCACGGTTGCGCCATAGAAGTTCGTCTGGCCCGCCGGTTGCCCGCGTATGATAGGCGGCGTACCGATCATCGTGAAAATCACATCCTCGTACGGCCCTTCGATCGGCTGTATCAAAATGCCGGCTGACACGCCCCGCACGCTTGTCTCATCGCAATAGTGACTCGCCGACTCGCCAAATGTGCAGTCAACGGCCGTGTGCACAACCACGTTGCTTTGAAGTATCAAGTTTATCGTGCTGGTCTTGTCCAAATCGTCGCTGTCTTCGTCGCTTATCAGAATGAACGCTCTGTGCGCGTTGGACCGGAACCTGTACGTTTGAATGGCGTGCCTGATCGCACCCAGGCCCGGCTCGGTCCCGCCCCAATCTTCCCAACCATTTAATGGTTCGAGCCACTGGCCGAATTCGTCCTTATCGGGTGTCAGTGTGCCGCCAATGACCTGCGGCGCGCCGTCGTCCGCTGCCTGTCCGAACAAGACCAGCCCGAGCTGGTAATCAATTCCTACCGCATCGAGCGCTTCGACAAACGAAAGTATGTTGGAGTAAACAGCGGGCAAAATGGCAACCATGCTCCCGCTTACATCAACCAGAAAAACCACGTCGGCCTTGGGGCCATTGTTGGTATTGTTGTTAGTGGGCTTCGCGGCGGCACCTTGCGCATACGAATCGCCCGCGCTCGATGACCCAGCCGATGCATGGGCTGCGTCTGCAAGCGGCTGTGCTTGGAACGGCACCGGGGCCGCGCCCTTCGCCAGAACCGGGGCGAGTGACAGCCCCCGACGAGCAGGAATGTGAACCTCGTCCGCTAGGGAAACACGCCCGTGCCGTGACATGGGCACGACCGGTTCTCTGGGCGAAATGCGCATGACGGCCCCATCCGCAGAAACGGCCATGATACTGGCCGTCCTCATCCCCCTTACCGAAGCATTGGAGAGTACCAGCACCCCCTGGTCGGGTCGCACCGGTTCGGTACAGATTGCCTTCCCGACCTCGTCAAAGCATTCAATTAAGAACTGAGACGCACCGGCGACGCGGCTCGGGTACCAGCGCAGCTCGGCCGCGTCTTTTGCAGGATCAACCGAGACGCAAAGGTCAAGCGCGTACAACTTTATCGCCAGCGCGCAAAAAAGGACGGCCCACCCGCGCCGCCTGTGCTGTGCCTGCCGCGCGCCGGCGCCAGATGCAAGTTTTTTGGGAATGGGCAGCCGCATTCGGGACTATCCGCAATGCATTATCCTTGCAACCGTTCTTGTCGCATATCCGTCGCCTGCCAACATAAAAGCAACCCCGCCGCCCGGCTTTGGACGCAAAAAGTTTCCTCAGTCTTGCGGCCTTTTGCCTTTGCCAAGGCTGCTTGCGCTGTCAGGGTCGTGCGCCGCGCGTTCCGCTGGCGGTCAAAGACCGGGTAGGCGCGCCGTTGCCTTACCTCTTTTCCGGCTCGAGTCAACTCGAACCGGGCCGCTGCCGGTCCCAATAGCCCCATTCAGCACAGCTCAAATAGTGTGAGAACGTTTCGCGCACATTGCCAGCAGTTTTTGACCCGATTTAGGCCTCGGGGATTCACCCATTTGTGCAGTATATGCAAAAATGCCCGACAACCGTCGCGCCGCGTGCGTTTCGAGCGCGCAAGCGAGTCGCGCAAAATCCATGCCTGTGCCGGCCTGGCGTCTCCTGCACATGCGAATGCAGCCCGTTCAGGGGGAAATAGCTCACGTGCAGCGGCCGCAGTCTGCTTCTGATGCGTGTTTGCCGGACTGGCGCGGCCGCACGAATTGCTTGAAGCTCAGGTCGAGGCCGAACGCGGTCGAGTTGTCGAGTGCTTCTGATAGTCAAGTCCGATAGCGATCAACCAATGCTCGGGACAGCTAAATGGCGTCCGCGCGCTCATAATGCTCGTGCTCAGGCCGGCCCCACGCAAACCAGAGGTCTGCCGCACAGCATTTCACGGGGTGGCTTCTGACGGTTCCTGCTTCGCGCCCACGTTTTTACCACACGGCGCGTAGCGACAGCCAGTGGCAACGCATCCTCTGGAACCGTTTCGACGCTCGCGGATAACGCATCTCTCAGGCATCATGAGTTGCGCTAACAGGTTCCGGCGACGAGCATTTTCTTTGTATCGCGCGCGAAGTTGGTGTATTGTTGAGCCGATTCTGGGCGCAAGCGCGCCTGAGTCAGTACAGTGAACGTTTTGCTTATCAGTCCGAAGACACCTGACACGTTTTGGAGTTTCAAGCACGTGCTCCGGCTCGTGTCGCGCAAGGCCGCGTTCCCGCCGCTCGGATTACTCACAGTCGCAGCGATGCTACCACGGCACTGGCGCTTGAAGCTGGTTGATTTGAACGTGACGCGATTGGAGGAGGCGGACCTGCGCGCAGCCGATGTCGTAATGGTAAGCGCAATGCTGGTGCAGGAGGCCTCTGTGCGCGAGATTGCGGCACGCTGCGCCGCGCATGGCAAGCCTGTCATTGGTGGCGGCCCGCTGTTCACCACCGGGCACGAATCGTTTCCTGAGATCGGTCATTTTGTCCTGGGCGAGGCAGAGGAGCTGATGCCCAAATTGGTGGCTGACATCGAATCCGGCCGGTTGCAGAGGATATATGAAGCGCCGGCCCGGCCGAGCCTGAGCCTGACCCCCGTACCGCGTTGGGACCTGATCAATCTGAGGGATTACGCCTCGATGGCCGTGCAGTTTTCACGCGGGTGCCCGTTCGACTGCGAGTTCTGCGACATCGTCGTGTTGAACGGTCGCGTGCCGCGTACCAAAGCGCCGGCGCAATTGATTGCCGAGCTTGAGGCGCTACGGCGCGCGGGGTGGAAAGACTCCGTGTTCATCGTGGACGACAACTTCATTGGTAACCGGGTCCATACGCGCCAACTGTTGCGTGAAATGATTGCGTGGCGCCGGCGCACGCGCACGCCCATGAGTTTCGTGACCGAAGCCTCTATAAACCTTGCGGACGATTTGGAGCTGCGCCGCCTGATGATCGCTGCCGGATTCAGAAGGGTTTTCATCGGTATCGAGACACCTGTCGAGGACTCGCTCCGCGAGTGCCGCAAGGTACAGAACCAGGGCCGGGACCTCGCTGCGGCGGTCCAAGTGCTGCAGCGCGACGGGTTCGAGGTGATGGGCGGATTCATCGTCGGGTTCGACCATGACACACCGGACATATTCAGGCGCCAGTTCGAGTTCATTCAGCGCTCGGGGGTGGTCACTGCAATGGTGGGCTTATTGAACGCGCTGCCGCAGACGCGGTTGTGGCAACGGCTGAGACGCGAGGGCCGGCTCGAATCGCGGAGCAGCGGCAACAACACCGAGGCATGCCTGAATTTCAAGCCGCGCCTGGCCAAGGAGTTCCTGGAATCCGGGTACCGCGACCTTATGCGCAGGCTGTACGAGCCGCGCACGTACTACGAGCGCATCCAAACATTTCTGAGGCATTACCAGCCCGCGCCCGAACGGATACGACTCTCGTGGAGCGATTTCTGCGCTTTCCTCAAATCCCTGTGGCTGCTGGGCGTGCGTCAGC
>JANWZY010000117.1 GCA_025061935.1 Verrucomicrobiia bacterium | reverse complement strand
CCGCTCTTGCGTACCTGCATGCGGCTTAGTCCGCATCTCCGAGAAACAGAGCCGCTTGCATCGCTCCCGCACGCGCGGTATTTTTGAGCGTGCCCGGCTAAGCACTATTCAGCGGCGAGCCGCGTTCGCGCCCGGCTCGATGTGAGCCGCGCGCGAAACTGTAAAAACCGACAGAACCCGAAGCAAAACCATGATCCCAAAAACAGTTGACCACGCACTGGTATGCGCCCTTACCACAATTTGCGCAATGATCCTGGGAACGTTCATGCTACGCGCTGAGAATCGTCCAACCGGGGCCAAAGAAAGCGGCCCGATCAAGCTCCCTCCCCCGCGCACCGAAGGCAAAATGTCGCTGGAAGAAACGCTGGCAAAACGGCGGTCCGTCCGCGAGTACAAGCCGGACCCGCTCACCCTAGCCGATGTGGCACAATTGCTCTGGTCCGCGCAGGGTGTCACTGCGCCGGGTGGCAGACGCACTGCGCCCTCAGCAGGCGCTACTTATCCGCTGGAGGTTTACTTGGTCGCGGGCAACGTCACCGGGCTTGCACCCGGCATATACCGATACCGGCCCGGCGAACACGACCTTATCCGCGTAGCCGAAGGCGACAGACGCGCGCGGCTCGCAGACGCATCGCTCGGCCAAGAATGGGTTGAGCAAGCGCCCATTACAATCGCATTCGCAGCAGTGTATGAGCGGACGTCGCGCAGGTACGGCGCGCGCGCCGAGCGATATGTACACTTCGAGGTCGGACATGCAGTCGAAAACGCGCACCTCCAAGCTGTTGCGTTGGGCTTGGGCGCGGTCGTAATCGGCGCGTTCTCAGACGCCGAGGTGAAACGTGTACTCGGACTGCCTCAGGCCGAGGAACCGCTGTGCCTGCTGCCCGTCGGTAAGCCGGCCAGGTGAAATTCGCAGCGACGCCGCGCCGGTCACTTCAGATATTTGATCGCCACAAAACCGGCAATAAGGAGCCCGAGCAGCGCCCAGGCCAACCAGTCAAAGTATTTCTCGATAAACACCTTGATGCTCGGGCCGAAAATGTATATCAGCCCGCCCACAGCAAAAAATCTGGCCGAGCGGCCAAGGACCGACGCAAGCACGAGCGTCCACAAGCTCACGCCGAACACGCCCGCAGCAATCGTGAACACCTTGTACGGAATAGGCGTGAACGCAGCCGTTAAGATAGCCAGAAATGCGTTCCCCTGATACAGCTCCGCGACCTTGTCGAACGCAGCCTGCGAAAAAATGTACGGGATGAAAAACCCCCTAACTGCATGCCACGCGCCCCAACCAATTGCGTACCCGATCACCCCACCCAGCACCGACCCTATCGAACAAATGGTCGCGAACCAGAGCGCGCGGCGCGGCGCGCCCACGGCCAAGGCAATCAGAAGCACGTCCGGCGGCACCGGGAACACCGACGATTCAATTACGGCAATGCCAAACAGCGCCCAAGCGCCACCCGGCCGTTCCGCCCAACGCACGGTCCAATTGTATAGCCGCCGCAGTACGTGCGGCGAACGTTTGACTGTCGTCTCAGCAGTTGTGCTATTCACCGGCAGGACAGTGGACTTCAAACCGGTGCGCGCGTCAAGACAGACCAATCTTAATAACGCCCTGGCTACTCAGACGCAAAGCTTCCTCCAGCCAAGTAAAGGCATGTCACGGGAACTGCTTAGCTGCAGATCACAATACCTGCACTGCAAGTTCGCCCCGGAATCAGGCTCAGGTCAGACCCAGCATATCGGACGAGCTGCGCGTCATGTCAGCACTTGCCACGGTCGCGTCCCGGAACCAAAATAAATGCGTGCAATTTGCCCGTGCACGTCGGGCGCGTAGGCGATTGGTTTCTACGCCTGTTGCGCGGCTCGTGCTTTCACTCACACCGAGTCTTCTGCTGGCATGCACCGCGGCCGGCTCTGAACTGCCCAATTACGCTCTGAGGGTGTGGACTGTCGAGGACGGCCTACCGGGCAATAACGTTACGGCAGCGGTCCAGACGCGCGACGAATATTCTGAAGCTTTCATGGCAAATGGCGAACGGTCTGCAAATTCTTCTATCAAACGCTTTTCCGGGCCTACAATGCCCGCACTCGGCGCATAAGTCGAGCCTGTACAGTAGCCCGTCGCGCCGAGGATTCATTCATTACAGCCAGGTACGCCCCCTAACAGCTCGATTCGTTTCGACGCGCGCGCATTGGCTCAAAGGCACACTGCACATTGAGCCGAGCCAAACCCCATACAGCCCATTCTGCAGCTTCGGGCCACGCCACAAAACAGTTGGAAGCAATACCGATGCTTTCGCCACGCTACATCTGAATCTTGGCAATACAAAAACCTCACACCTCGCAACCGCGCGGCCAGAGATCATTACCGTAGAAGCCACTGAAACCGGTGGAGAAACGATTCGCAATTCCCCCAAAATAAAAGGGTCTTGCAAGCCGCACCATCCCGAGTACGCAGCGCCCGCGTCAGCGGCCCATTTAGCCGTTCATAAACCCACCCACATCTTAGCTGAGTAGAAGTTTTTTCGGAATTACCAGTTCTGTCCGGCGCAAACTTAAAACGTCACTTCGACCCCACCGTCAATCGCTCCACCATCTCGAAGTGCAACGCCCTGGATGATTTTTTCTCGCCGACTAAGAGTTTCTTGTAAGTAGCCAATGCCAGGAGCGGCCACGCGTTGCGGTACATGTCGTATTTGAGGTAGAAAACCTTCGGGAAACCGGTCCCAGTAGTCTCCATTTCTGACCACGACCCGTCTGGATTCTGGGTACGGATCAGGTACTCGATTCCGCGCCGCACGCTGGGCATGCTTGGATCACCAAATGCACACAGGCCCATCACAGCCCACGCGGTCTGCGACGCTGTACTCGGGCCGCGGCCTTTGAACACGGGATCGTCGTATGTGTTGCACCGCTCACCCCAGCCGCCGTCTTCATGCTGAACGCTTTCAAGCCACGCACGCGCCTTTTGCAGCCACGGTTCGGCCATGTTGTAGTTGAGCGCACGTAAGCCGCGCAATACCTGCCAAGTGCCATAGATGTAGTTTACACCCCACCTGCCGAACCACGACCCGTCCGGTTCCTGGTTCGCGCGGAGGAACTGAATAGCTTTTTCGACCTGGGGGTGATCAACCCCGTAACCGAGGTAGCCTAGCAACTCGAGCACGCGCCCTGTAATGTCCGCACATTCCGGGTCGAGCATCGCGTTGTGGTCGGCAAATGGAACCTTGGTCAGGATGTTCTTGGTGCAGTCTTTATCAAACGCGGCCCAACCACCGTCCTTGCATTGGAAAGTAAGCATCCACTGCAGCCCGCGGCGGAACGCGGCATCGCGCCGCGCATGGTCTGAAGTCGGAATGTGCCGCAAGGCCAACAGCACCATGCACGTGTCGTCCACGTCCGGATTCCATTTGTTGTTGAACTCGAACGCCCAACCGCTAGGCTCGACCGGCGCAGGGTTCTTGTATTGCCAATCCCCCCGGAACCGTATCTCGCGCTCAAGCAGCCATTCGGCACCCCGTACCAGTGCCGGGTGGTCCGGGCTAACCCCTGACTCGGCGAGGCACACAAGCGTAATGGCTGTGTCCCAAACGGGTGAGAAACACGGCTCGATGCGCACACTATCCTCGGTTTCGTGCTCGAGCTTCTTAAGCTCGCGCTCCGCCCGAACAACTTCGGGATGGTCATCCGGATAACCGAGTGCGCGCAGCGCGATAACTGAATAAAGCATGGCCGGGAAAATCGCACCTAGCCCGTCGGAACCGTCGAACCGCTCGATCATCCATTGCTCGGCTTTCCGCAGCGCGCGCTTCCGGAACGGATGCAGGTTGTGCGCTGCAAACCATTCGGCCAGCTTGTGCACGCGGTCGAGCCAGATGAAAAAGTTCCGCCAGCTAAACAGCTTGTCCGGGTCGCGCGGCAATGCTAGCACCCGCGCCGTTTTGCCCTCCGGATAAAGCTCGTCAAGCGTGATGCCGGACCGCGGCGGGCGTGTCGGCTTGAAATGATTTATGATCGAGAGCGGCACGAACATGGCCCGGCTCCAATTGCTCATTTCCCAAAAGTTTACATGGAACCACTTGCCTATGAGCAGAACCTCCGGCGGGATGGTCGGCACGTATTCCCAAGGGAATAGCCCGAGAAGCGCAAGGTACAGCTTCGCAAATGTGTTCATTCTCGGAACACCGCCGAGCCGAAGCGCGACCTCGCGCGCCTTGAGCATGCGCGGGTCGGTCACGGGTAACCCCGCCAGTTTAAGGGCTAGGTACGCCTTGATCGTCGCGTTAACCTCGGCCGGGCCGCCGTAGTAAATGTTCCAGCCACCGTCAGGAAGCTGAAGCGAAAGAATATGATTGACCGCTTTGCGCTGCCATTCAGGGTCAACTTTGCCCACCCAATGCCAATACGCGACCATGTCGGCCACGAGCGTCACGTCAACAATAAGCTCGCCGATCCAGTACCCCTCTGGCTTTTGGAGGCTGAGTAGGTGCCGCTGTGCGCGCGCTATCGCCGCCTCCAATAAACCAAATTCTTTGGACCCAAGCGTAAAACGGTCTTTTTCTGGTTCAACGTGTGCCATCCCGAGGATTATGCGCGCAACCATTTAATGTGTAAACCGCTTTCGGCACGGTTCACGCCCTTGTGCTCTCTCGTCATGCATGCACGCGCAGGCGGAGCTCCGCCGCAGTCACAACGCACGCTGCCAACTAACCTCAGAAAGTCCGACAGCCCCCATTCGGACTCGCAACTCTGAGCAGCACCCGTGAGCAACACGTTTACTCTAACAGGGGGCTTAAGCCCGGTAAGACGCCCCGCTGAATACAACTGATCGTTTCAACGGTTTCGCGCTTGTAAGCCAACCCATTGAAACGGTTCGCCCCACAGCGGCTTTTACACCCGGCTTATACCAGGCGCTCACGGAGTGGTGGGAAATTGTTACCGGGCTAAGCTAAGCCATATGTGAAATGAAAGCACCTGCTGGCATAAGAATCCGCCACCATTTTCACTCGCGGAACAGCAGCCAATTTCGTATCACTTTTTAGCACATTTTAGCACATGGGAAGCGGGCACCTCTACCAGCCGGATCAGATTCGGAACACGCCGCGCAAACGCGCATTTACTTTGACCGAGTTACTAGTCGTTCTGGCCATATTAGGCGTTTTGGCAGCCCTTTTACTGCCAGCGCTAACGCGCGCAAAGCGCCGCGTCAAAGCAACAACGTGCATGAACAATTTGCGCCAGTGGGGCGCTGCAACGCGAATTTACGCCAACGACAACAACGACTTTTTGCCATATGAAGGCAATCCAAATCCGCCGGTTTTCCCGCGTCAGACCTGGGACACGAACAGTTGGTACGTGCTGTTGCCGCGCGCAATCGGCCAACCGGTGTATTTCGAGATGCCTTGGCGACACGACCCCGGCGCCGACGTCGGTAACTCGCTATGGATATGCCCCGCCAACCCGCGCCGCTCCGACGGGACCCGCCTTTTCCATTACTGCCTAAACCGCTATGCAGACGGCGTGGACAACTCAGATCGCCCAACACCGATCTCCGCTATCCCGAACCCGGCCGCTGTGGTGTGGCTGTTCGACAACAAGAACATACCCGCGGTGGGGCGGTGGACATTCGTGCACACCAACCTCCATTCCGGCGGGGCACACTTCCTTTTCCTGGGCGGACACGTCAGGTGGTTCCACCGCACCGAGTACTGGTCGGACACAGGACCGATTACAAACAATCCCTCTATCGTTTGGATTCCTTAACCCACCCGCGCTGGCTTTAGCCGACAGCATGCCCATCAGCATTAGTTAGCGCCGGAACGGGCCCAGGCCTATAGTGCGGCGGCCTGCTTCTCCACAATCACATCCCGGTCGCATCTAAAGACAATGAAAAACGCCGGCGCGAAAGCCCGTTGCGAGCTGCCCCATCGCCAGGTTTATGCACTGGACGCGGCAGCCGTTTTGGCCTAGTTTTGTTTTGTGCCAAGTTCGCAAAAAGGTACCGGACAACCGAAGACGCCCACGTTCGAAGAGGCGCTGAAACGGCTCGAAGAGCTCGTCGAAAGCATGGAATCCGACGAGCTGCCGCTCGAAACTTTAATCGCACGGTACGAAGAAGGAATGAAACTGGTCAAGCTTTGTCAGACCAAACTCGCCGAGGCCGAACTGAAAATCCAACAACTCGAAAAAGCCGCTTCGGGCGAGTTCAAGCTAAAGCCGTTCGAGCCGAGCGAAAACTCGCAAGCCTAGGACAAGCACCGCGCGGTATGAAAGTCCCGGCACTATTCGCATTCACGTCCGAACGTTCGCCGCAGAAACGCTTCTAGCCTATAATGGTTTGACTCGTCTCGCATGGGCCGCTACCTCGACAAAATTGACGGGCCAGCCGACGTGAAAAAGCTCACGGTCGAGCAGCTCCAGGAGCTTGCCCAAGAGATACGGCACGAACTGATAACCGTGCTGGCCAAAAACGGCGGCCACCTGGCCCCGAATCTTGGAGTTGTCGAGCTTACAATCGCGTTGCACTACGTGTTCAGCACCCCCACAGACAAGCTCGTGTGGGACGTGAGCCACCAAACCTACGTGCACAAGCTCCTTACTGGCCGACGGCGCCTTTTCCACACCATACGTACCACCGGCGGGCTGAGCGGCTTCGCCTCACGCGCCGAAAGCGAACACGATTCCTTCGGCGCAGGCCACGCCGGCACAGCCCTGAGCGCCGCACTCGGGATGGCCGTGGCGCGCGATAAACGCGGGGGAACAGAACACATAGTTTGCATCTTCGGCGATGCAGCTCTCACAAACGGCATCACCTACGAAGCGTTGAACAATATTGCAAACACGACCAACCGGTTCATTGCCATCCTGAACGACAATGAGTGGAGCATCGCCAAAAATGTTGGCGCAATAGCGCTCTACCTCAACAAAGTGATTACGAATCCGCGGTACAACCGCCTGCAGAAAGATTTCAAGCGACTGCTCCGCCACCTGCCTAAAGGCGAAATCGCGCTCATGCTCGCGCGTCAAGTAGAAGAAGGATTCAAACGCGCCATGGCCGGCGTCAGCCTCGAACTGACGCGCACAGTCGCGCCGCCAGAAGCCGACGGCAGAGGCGGCTACGGCAACAGCATCATTTTCGAAGAGCTCGGATTGCGGTACCTCGGACCCATTGATGGGCATGACCTGCCCATGCTGATCCATTTTCTCGAATTCGCAAAAAACTACGACCGGCCCATCGTCCTACACGTGCTGACTCAAAAAGGCAAAGGCTACCACGCCGCGCAACAGCACCCGGAAAAATTCCACGGACTCGGCCCGTACAACATCGCCACCGGCGACCCAATCCCACCCCAACCCGGGTCGCCACCCAACTACAGCGATGTCTTCGGCCAAGCATTGGTCAAGTTATGCCAGCAAAACCCAGCTCTCATCGGCATTACCGCTGCCATGCCAACCGGCACAGGCCTGCGCTACCTCGAACGCGCCATGCCTGACAGGTACTTCGACGTAGGCATAGCTGAAGAACACGCCGTCATTTTCGCCGCAGGCATGGCGGCCATGGGCTTGCGCCCAGTCGTGGCCATTTACTCGACATTCATGCAACGCGCCTTCGACTGCATCGTGCATGATGTGTGCCTCCAAGACGTGCCCGTCATACTTTGCATGGACAGAGCCGGCTTGTCCGCAAGTGACGGGCCGACACATCACGGTCTGTTCGACATCGCGTTCCTGCGCGCCGTCCCGAACATAATCGGCATGGCACCCAAAGACGAAGACGAGCTGGTTGACATGCTCTTCACCGCCACACAAGTGCCGCACCCGGTCTTCATCCGGTACCCGCGCGGCGCAGCCGAGGGCGTGCCAATTAAAGACACACCCGCTATGATCCAGATCGGCAAAGCTGAGTTGATTCAAGACTTCACAAATACCGGGGCGCCCAAGGTCGCCATCTTCGGCCTCGGCAACATGAACCGACTCGCACGCAATGCGGCAATCGCACTCGCTGAACACGGATTCGACTGCGCAGTCATCAATCCGAGATTTATCAAACCCCTCGACGCACATATGCACGAGCGGTACGGCCGCGCAGCGGACATCGTCGTGACCATCGAAGACCATGTGGTGACCGGCGGGTACGGTTCAGCCGTGCTCGAACTATTCAACGAGCTGGGAATATCTCGACCAGTGATCCGGATCGGGTGGCCGGACAAGTTCATCGAGCACGCCTCGACTGACGACGAGCTCCGCGCCAAATACGGCCTTACAACCGACAACATCGTGGCTAAGGTTTTAGCCGCAGCTTCTGCTGCGGAGAGGGTTACCGAACCGAGTTGGAACCAAAACGTAGCGGTTTAACCGCTGCGGCAAAACCGGCCCGCAGGGGCGGGCCATTCGCACAGTTATGAGCAGAACGCGACGCATCAGCGCCTGGGCGCTTTCACTTTTGCTCTGCTTTTGCGGAAAAGCCAATTTCGTCTCGGCAGCACCCGGTGACGGGCATTGGGACAGACAGTTCGGAATGCCGGGCACCAGCACATACAACTACGCACTGTGCGTGCACAAAGGCCGCATTTACACAGCCGGGTTTAACTACTTTTACGGGGCCATTGCCGCTAACACTTCCATACACGTTTTCAACGGCACAAACTGGACCCAACTGGGCGAGTTCAGTGGTGAGCCAGCGGTCATATACGACATCGTCTTTGTTGGCGCGGAAATGTACGTCG
>JANWZY010000116.1 GCA_025061935.1 Verrucomicrobiia bacterium | reverse complement strand
GGATTGCGGGTTACGGATTTTGACCTCGAGGATGTGTTTGCGGTAGCGCCGGCCGTTGCAGTCGGGGCAGCGGATGAACACATCGCTCAGGAATTGCATTTCGACTTTCTCGAATCCTGCGCCGCGGCACCGCTCGCACTGGCCCTGGGCGGAGTTGAAGCTGAACGCGCTCGCTGTAAGGCCGCGCTGGCGCGCCGCCTCGGTCTGCGCGAACAATTCGCGGATGTGATCGAATGCGCCGATGTACACCGCCGGGTTTGACCGCGGCGTTTTGCCCAGACCGGACTGGTCCACGAGCACAACACGACCAAGGTGTTCCCAGCCCTCAATTTCTGCACTGCTCTCGCCGTCAACGAGTGGGACTTCTTCTCCGCCCCCATTTTCAGGTTCGCTGCCAGTGTCCAGTCTGTCGGATGCCTTCGTGGGTTCGGGTTCAAGCCCGAGCTTGGCCACGAGAGCAGGGTAGAGCACTTCGCGCACAAGCGTGCTTTTGCCCGAGCCGCTTACGCCCGTGACGCATACAAACCTGCCGAGCGGGAAACTGACGGTGATGTTTTTGAGATTATGCTTGGCTGCGTTGCGCACGGTGAGCCAGCCGTGATTTGGGATTTGCAATTTGCGATTTTCAATTTCGGGATTCGCGTTTGTTTCGGATTGCGAATTTCGAATTTCGGATTTTGTTCGCGCCACTGGTCGTCGTTGCGGGACCTCGATTTTGAGTCGCCCGCTCAAGTATTTGCCTGTGAGTGAGTCCGGATGCTTCAAGAGCTGGTCGAATGTGCCCTGGAACACGATGTATCCGCCGGCTTCGCCGCTGCCAGGGCCGAGATCAACTATCATGTCTGCGGCGCGAATTACGCCGGGTTCGTGTTCGACGACCACCACCGTGTTGCCCGCATCGCGCAGTTGTTTAAGTATGCGCACGAGCCGGTCTGTGTCGCGGGGGTGCAGGCCCACGCTCGGTTCGTCCAACACGAAAAGTGTGTTGACCAGGCGCGTGCCGAGGCACGCGGTCAGGTTCACGCGCTCGGTCTCGCCACCGGATAACGTGCGTGTGGGCCGGTCGAGCGTGAGGTAGCCAAGCCCAACTTCAACCAGGTACCGCAGGCGCGCCCGGACTTCTTCGAGCGCGATCCGGATCGGACTGGCCGTGCTTGTACTGGCCAGGCCTGCGGGTGCGTCTGCGCTGTACTGTTTGGCGAGCTGGTCCACAAGCTCGAATGCGTCACGGATGGGCAGTGCATAAAACTCTGCCAGCGTAATTGAACACTTGCCATTGGGGGTGAATGGTCCGTTCGGGGCTGCGCGCCTGAATTCCAATTTTTCAATGGGCAGCCTGTACAGCAGCGCTTCCGGCTTGAGCCGCGCGCCTTTGCAATCCGGGCAGGTGGTGTACGCGCGGTACCGCGACAGCAGCACGCGCACATGCATCTTGTAAGCCTTGGATTCGAGCCACTTGAAATAGCCTTTCAAGCCGTACCATGCGTAGGGCCATTCGTGCGCTTCGTCTATGCCGTAGTCTTCGTCGCCCTCGATGACCCAGCGTTGGTGCTCCGGCTTGAGCTTTGCAAATGGCACATTGGTGGGCACGCCGCGCGCTTTGCAAAACTTCAGCAGGTCTTGCTGGCACTCGGCGCTGAACCCGGTGCGCCACGGCTTGATTGCGCCCTGGGCCAGGCTCAGCGAGCGGTCGGGAATGGCGAGGTTGTAGTCAATGGTGATAATGCGTCCGAATCCTTTGCAGGTCGGGCATGCGCCGAGCGGATGATTGAAACTGAACAGGGCAGGGGATGGCTCGCGGTATTCGATGTCGCACTCGGCGCAGTGCAGCGTGTTGCTGAAACGGTAAATCAGTGCCGTAAAGGGTTGACCCAAGGGAGCGTTACGTGGTTTGACAGGTGCGCTGGTTGTGGGTGCATTGGTAAGCACGTGCACGGCGAGCCTGCCCTTGCCGAAGTGATAAGCCTGTTCACACGCTTCGACGAAACGTGCGCGGTTTTCGGGCGCGAGCCGCAACCGGTCTTGAATAACGGTCAGAGTTTTGAGCCGTGCAGCGGCATGGCCAAGTCGCGCCGCCGCTTCGTCCACGCGTACGATCTCGCCGTTTACGAGCAGGCGTTGGTAGCCCTGCTTGGCAATCAGTGCGAGCGAGTCCGTCAGAGAAAGTTTCTCTGAAAGTGGCAGGTCAAACGCGATGATTACGTCCGCTTCCTGCTCTCCGCCCTCTATTTCTTGCTTTGCATTTGTTTCGGGTTTCGGATTTCGGATTTCGGACTTTGTCAGTGTCTCCCAGATGCTTTGGGGTGTGTCCTTGCGCACCGGCTTGCCGCACCCACGGCAGTGGAGTTGCGCGATATGCGGCCATAGCACCTTCATGTAATCGCAAATCTCTGTCATTGTGCCCACGGTCGAGCGCGTGGTGCGGACAGTGTTCCGCTGCTCGATGGCAATTGCTGGCGGGATGCCTTCGACCGAGTCCACCTGCGGCTTGTCCATCCGGTCGAAGAACTGGCGCGCGTACGGCGAAAACGTTTCGATGTACCTGCGCTGGCCTTCGGCGAACAGAGTATCGAACGCGAGCGAGCTTTTGCCCGAGCCGCTCAGCCCGGTTATGACAATAAGCCTGCGCAGCGGCAGATCGAGATCGAAATTTTTCAGATTGTTCTGCCGCACACCGCGCAGGCGGATGACCTCTGGGCGAGTCGGTTCAAGCATTGGAACCTGTTTTAGCACGCGATGGGAAAAAGCACAATCGGTTGGAGCACACGGTTCTTGTACGCTGGTGCGGGGAACTTACTTTACGTGTTTCAAGAACTCGTCAATCGGAATATCAGCGTCACGCAGTGCTCCTTTGAGCGTGTACCTATCAACCTCGCGATGGAATGGGAAAACTATTCTTCTGCCGTCGGGGTGCTCCATCTTAACGTGGCTCCCACGTCTGCTGATCTCCACAAATCCGAGACGCTTTAAGGTGGCGAGCACCTGGTGACCGGAAAGAAGCGGCAGTTTCACGCTAATTCCACGATCTCGCGTGACTCGCCCGGCGCCAATTGCTCGGGCGAAGGCTCCAAGTACAACTCGATCGCCTCCCGGATATTCTGCAAGGCTTCCTCGCGTGTTTTTCCTTGCGACCAGCAGCTTTTGAGCGCGGGACAATGGGCGACATAGTAGCCGTCCTCGCCACGCTCCAAGATGACCTTGATCTTCATAAGCAAACTTTAGTCATTGTGGGAATGCCCGTCAATGTGCACGTGTCTCGACATTTCGAGCCTTGGCACGCGCAACGGTTGGGAACTTGAGGGGTCGCGAGGCGCTGTCGCAACACACGAGATCTTGTTGCATAGACCGGGTATTTCCCAGTCATCCCATCAGCACCGAGCTTCAGCCCGGTGATTGCTGGACAAGCCGAGTCACACGGCCGATTCAGCGGTTTCAACACCGCGCCGTAAAACAGTTGGACCCGCTCGGCGGAATCTGGTCTTACGCACACCAGGCGGGAGCCTGTATCAGCTTTTAGTGGTTTAGCTGCGGGCGTCGCCGCTTGGTGCAGCGCCGGGCTACCAATGCTGGCAAACCAAACGACGCAATTGCCGATCGCTGCCATGCTTTTACGCTCGCTCTTTGGGCGCCTGTTTGAAAGCTCCGTCCGCGATGTCTGGCACGGAGCCAGTAGCCGTTCGGTGTCCCCGTTTTAGCGTGATGCCTCGCGACACCCTAAAGGGGTGGTCAGCAAACGTTGGGTGTGCAAGCTTTAGCCTGATTGCGAGACCATGCACCCTTAATGGTTGAGACCAAACAAAAGCTTTCGATCAGCCTTTAGCTTTGCGGCTGCCAGGCGGCAAGATGCTTGGCGGTACGCCAACCAGGCGGCTGCTTGGAGTCCCGGTGCCGATTAAATATCTTGGGCAGGGAAACTCGGTCGGCTGTTAAATATCGAAATTTTTTGCTCCGTATAAGTTGACCAACAGCTTGAATGGCGGATTCAGACAGCCTAACTTAGGGCCGTGAGCCAACAATTACAGGCGCAGTTGCCAGACCTTACCAGGGTGTTCGGGGCGAATGCTACGGGGGTGATCGAACGCATTATTGATGCGTTGTGCAGAGCAGTGCCTGTGGAGGAAATCTGGTTGTTCGGGTCTTGCGCGCGCGGCACAGCCGGCCCGGACAGCGATCTCGATTTGTTGGTTGTGTTGTCGGACGATCACGGGCTGGCGCGGCCTACTTTGGCGTGCTACCGGGCACTTCGACAATTGCGAACGAGGATTCCCATGGATGTGTTGGCGATTACGCGCAGCCGGTGGGAACGCGATCGGGCCGAAGGCTTCGGGCTCGTCGGAGATGTTTGCCGGGGCGGGATAAGACTCTATGCGCAGCGAAGCAAAGAATCCCCAGAACTGGTTTGATTTCGCGGAGGAAGATTTGGTCCGCGCGTACCGACGCTTTAGCGAAGGCGACTTCAGCGATTGTCTTTTTCACCTGCAGCAATGCGCCGAAAAAGCAATGAAGGGCAGGCTTATCGCCCTCGGCTGGCAGCTTCAGAAAATCCATGATTTGGCGCCGCTGATCGAAGAGCTCGCAACTGCAGGGGTGGACTGCCGCTGGTTCGATGAATCGGCAGATGTGCTGGCGACCGAGTACGTCGCCACGCGTTATCCCGGGTTTGAAGACGCACCGGTGGCGACTGAGGAGTTGCGGACGCTTGTGTTGAACACAACGAAACTATTTGAACAACTCACGGGCCGGACATACTCTGGCCCGCCACTGCCAGCGTAATTTTTCATGGACTACGAAGCAGTCATCGGACTCGAGACGCACGTCCAGCTCAAGACGCGATCGAAGCTGTGGTGCGGCTGCGCAAACGAGTTCGGCGCGCCGCCGAACACGAACGTGTGCCCCGTGTGCCTGGGCTTGCCCGGCGTGCTGCCGGTTGCAAACGAAGAGGCGCTGCGCTTGACCGTGCTCGCAGGCTTGCTGTTGAACTGCGAAATACCGCCACGGGCCAAGTTCGACCGCAAGAGTTATTTCTACCCTGACATGCCCAAAAACTACCAGATCAGCCAATACGACATGCCGTGCGCGGTCAACGGTTGGGTCGAGTTCGAGTTTGCAGGCCGGCTCGAGCGCGTCCGGATCAAACGCGTGCATCTTGAAGAGGACGTGGGCAAAAGTTTCCATTTCGAGCACACCAGCGGGATCGATTTCAATCGTGCAGGGGTGCCACTGCTCGAAATCGTGTCCGAGCCGGACATCAGGAGTGCAGACATGGCCTACGCATACCTGACTGCGCTCAAGGAAATACTGATACAGGGCGGCGTAAGCGACTGCGACATGGAGAAGGGCATGGTCCGGTGCGACGTGAACGTGAGTGTCCGTCCCAAAGGCAGCGCCGAGCTGGGTGCCAAGATCGAGATCAAAAACATGAACAGTTTCTCCGGCGTGCGCCGCGCACTCGAATTCGAGATCGCGCGCCAAATTGCCGTGTTAGAAAAGGGCGGGCAATTGGTCCAAAGCACGCGCCGCTGGGACGAAACCGCAGGCGCGACCGAAGAGATGCGCACCAAGGAATACGCGCATGATTACAGGTACTTTCCTGATCCGGACCTGTTACCGTTCGAACCAAGTGCAGAATGGCTCGCCGAGGTCCGGAAGCGCATGATCGAGCTGCCGCTCGCGCGCAAACAGCGGTTGATGCGCGAGTATGGATTACCCGCTCAAGACGCCGAGGTGCTCAAAAGCAACGTGCCTTTGGCAGACTATTTCGAGTCCGTCGCGCGCGGGTCAAAGAATCCCAAGGCGATTGCAAACTGGGTCATAAACAGTTTGCAGGCCAAAATGGCGGAGACCGGCATCGGCCTCGATGGATTAAAGTTTCCCCCGGACGCATTGGCCGAGCTGGTGAGCCTGGTCGAAGCCAAGACCATCAGCAGCTCGGCGGCGCAACAGGTGTTCGCCGAAATGTTCGACACGGGGAAACGACCGCAGCAGATCGTTCAAGAGAAAGGCCTCGTGCAGTTAAGCGATACAGCGACCATCGAGAAATGGTGCGACGAAGTGATTGCTGCGCATCCCGGGCCGGTAAACGACTTCCGCTCTGGCAAAGCTGCAGCGCTCAATTTCCTCAAAGGCCAGGTCATGAGACTCAGCAAGGGGCGCGCGAACCCCGTGGTGGTGGGCGAAGTGCTAGAGCGGAAACTCAAGACGAGTGCATCTGGGGGGGTGAACGTATAGGCCCAGCACAACAGGGCGTCTGTGGTGCTTGAAGGTAACCCTGGCTGAACGCAGTCCGTGTAGGTGCGCCCGAGAGATTAGGATTGGTGCTTTCCCTGCATTGTACTTGGTCGAGGCGCCTGGCTAAACGATCTGCGGCGCACTGAAGTGTTTCTGCAGCACCATTGCTATTGTGCCGCGTAACCGAGGATTAGTAGCTGGGTCAGTTGCCACGATCCGCGTTTTTGCGCCGGTGCGGCAATGCTTGGCAACCATGTTTTGGATGATCGGTTCAACCTTGCTCCAAGCTCGCGTGATCGTGCCCACAATAACAAGCAGGTCCGGCGCGAACCCGACCACAAGCATCGAGATGCCGAGGCCCAAGTAATGCGCCATTTTCTCGATCGCGTGGTTCGCTTTCGGGTCGCCTTGTTGAGCAAGCCGCAAAATGTCTTCGAATGTGGGAGTGGTGGGTAATTTCGCTGTAGGCACAGTCGGCCGTGTCTGGGTGTAAAACCGCACGCACGCACTGTTCGATGCTAGCGTTTCCCAACAGCCGCGATTCCCACAGTTGCACAGCGGCCCGTCTTCGAGCATGGTGAAATGCCCGAACTCGCCCGACATACCTGTTGTGCCGCGCACCAACTGGCCGTTGAGAACCATGCCCACGCCGATCCCTTCGGATACAGTCACGGCTATGAGATTTCTTACTTCCTCGGGGTGTTGGCCGCTCCACAGCTCGGCCAGCGCGCATGCATTTGCCGCGTTTTCGAGTTCAACAGGCAGGCCTGTGGCTTTTTCCAGTGGCGTTTTGAGGTCAACGTTTTTCCAACCGAGGTTGGGGGCAAAAACGAGCTTGCCAGTCCGGACGTCTATCCTGCCAGGAACAGATATGCCTATGCCCTCGTAGGAGATTTCCGGGTGGCTTTTGATTATCTCCACCACGCGGTTAGTCACGATGGGATTTAATTTCTCCGGATAATTAACAGTGTTAAACGACTCGAGGACAATGAAATGTGTGTCCAGCGTACCCAGGCCGATATTTGTCTTGTTCGGCTGGATGTTAACGCCGATGGCGCCGACCCTGTCCACGTTCAGGTAAAGCAACGTGGGCTTGCGCCCGCGCGGTACCTGGCCGTAGGCACCCTCGGTGATCCATTTTTCACCGATCAATTCGTCAATGATGGAGGAAACAGTGCTGCGCTGCAGGCCAGACCGGCGAGCCAGTTCAGCCCGTGATATCGGTTGATGTTTGCGGACAAGGTTGAGGATAATTCGGCGGTTGATGTCGCGGGCGGTGGCACTGTCCGCGACGCGGAAGTTCGACAGGTCAATTTTTTTCACGGTTCCAAATCCAACTTATTGCTTGGCAAATGAACGCTACCGAGTTAACCGGGCCAGGCTAGCGCGCCGCCGGCCAGCAACGGACTGCTGTTGCGCCGCGCTGTCCAGAATAGCCGCAAGCGTCGGCCCGGAACGGTGGTAAAAATTAGCGAAGATGATAGATGTGGCAAGACAGAAACTGTTTAAAGATGCAGCTCGCCCCACGGTTGCTAACCATAACAATTAGCAATTGAGGGGCATTGAATCAGCCGGCCCAGGCATACAGCGGAATCAACAATTATGGAACTCCGTTTCATAACGCGCATTTGACAGATTAACAACTTGAGACTGCGTGTGCGGTTGCCTACGTTGTGTGCCAGCCGTCCGCGTTGCAGTGATGGTTTATCTGAGGCGATCCGCAGGCCGCTAGCCAAGCCGGGATTCTGTCGTGAGCGGTCCGAGTTTTCTGGCTTGCAAGGAATGGGTGCTGAGGCTTTACTTGACTCGCGAGCCGGGTCGAATGGACACGATTGTTTACGGTTTCTGTCTTGTGGTCGGACTTGTGTTTGTGCTGGCGAGCGCAATTGCGGGCCACCTGTTCGGCGGGGACCACGACGCGGTTGTCGGTACCGGGGGTGAAGCAGAGGCCGGGTTCGGCGACGCAGGTATCCCCACAATTTCGTTTTTCAGTCCGACCGTGTTGGCTTCGTTCGTTACAGCTTTCGGCGCGTTCGGGCTGATCTTTTCGCGAATACCAGCCACGCAAAGTGTCTGGTTAAGCGCGCCGTTGGCAATTCTGTGCGCTTTGGGTGTAGCAGTGGCCACGCTCTGGTTCTTTAACACTGTGTTCCGGAAAACGCAAAGCTCCAGCGAATCCAAGCTTTCCACAGTGGTGGGCATGACCGCCACCGTTATCACACCGATTCCCGAGAATGGGGTCGGCGAGATAGCGTATGTGCAAGGCGGAACGCGGTATAACGCGCCCGCGCGCGCCGAGGGGGGCGTGGCCGTACCGGCCGGGCGCGCAGTCAGGATATCGCGCATAGTCGGCACGCAGTTTTACGTCGAACCGATCGAACAGACAAGAAACCAAGCATAAAACATGCACACACCCGGCCTGATGTGGATAATAGCTGCGGGCATGTCGTGGTTTACTATCATCGGCGGTGCAGTTGCGATTGTCATAGTTTTCTTCCTTTTGGCGGGCATTTGGGCCAGCAGGTACGTCAAGGTGGGGCCCAACGAGGTTTTGGTGATTTCCGGGCGCAAGCGCAAAGTGGTTGACCCGGACGGAACCGTCCGCACGGTTGGTTACAGAATAGTCAAGGGTGGTGGCGCGTTCGTTTGGCCCGTGTTCGAAAAGGTTGATGTGCTCAAGCTCGAG
>JANWZY010000115.1 GCA_025061935.1 Verrucomicrobiia bacterium | reverse complement strand
GGGGGGCGCGGCGAGAACAGGCCGCTCGAATGGTCGGATACCGCATACGGCAACCGCGCCGGCGAATACAGGATTTACCGCAAGTACCATGATATGCGTGATCCTGGGCCGGCGCGGACATTTGTCTTTCTGGACGAGCGCGAGGATAGCATCAACGACGGCATGTTCGTTGTTGATATGCGCGTGTATCCGCACACCACCGAGTCTGTAGTGGACTGGCCGGCGAACTACCACGGCGGCGCAGGCGGGTTCTCTTTCGCAGACGGGCATTCGGAGATCAAAAAATGGACGTCGGCGCGGTTCCTCGAACCGCCCCTTAAGAACCAGGCGCGGCCGTTCCCCACACCTTTGGGTGGTGAACTGAACAAAGACGTGCAGTGGATGCAGGAGCGCGCCACGCGCCGCATCGAATGACACGCGAATGCGCTGTTGGCACACGCGGCCAGGTTTAGCTAACCGGGTTTTGGCGTACCCCAAGTACGGCGCCAAATGAAATTCCTGCTGCCAAGCCTGCGATTATTAGCCTTCCTGGTCGCGCAGGGCGCGACTGTTTACTCGAACGCAGCCGTGCTCGTCATCGGGCATCGCGGTAACTCGTTGCACGCGCCCGAAAACACGATTGCCGCGCTGCGCGCGTGCAGCAACAAAGCTGAAATGGTCGAATTCGACGTGCGCGTTTCCAAAGATGGGCACCTTGTGCTCATGCACGATTGGAATGTGGATCGGACAACAGACGGCAATGGCGCGGTGTCAAACCTGACGTTGGTCGAAATAAAGGCGTTGGATGCCGGCTCGTGGTTTTCGACGAATTTTGTAGGCGAAAAGGTTCCCACGTTGGAAGAGGCGCTGACGAACGTTTTGCGGTTCGCCACGCCATTGGTGGAGCGCAAGGCCGGGCCAGCCCCGAAATTTGTGGAGACGTTCCGACGGCTCGGCGCGGTCACAAACATCGTGTTGCAATCATTTGACTGGGCGTTCCTGGCCGAGGTGCACGCGCTCGAGCCGCGGATACGCCTGTCCGCTCTGGGGAACGAGGATCTTACAGAGGCCAAGCTGCGCGAGATTATCAAGACCGGCGCCCGAATCGTTGCTTGGGAACGGTCCAAGCTGGACGGCGCACAAATTGAGCTTGTTCAAAGAGCGGGATTGAAGGTGTTCGTATGGACGGTAGATGACCCGCACGAAATCGAGCGCTTTATCAGGCTAGGCGTTGATGGGATAATTTCGAACGACCCGGCAACAGTAATGCGTGTGCGGGCGCAGTTGACCGCGCGGCCTGCGGCGGTCGGAGAGTAAGCGGGGCTTGGGAATTGGATCGGCGGCAATGCGCGCGCCGCATGCGCCGCATCGCATTACCATGACTATCCTTGGCTGAAGTACGTTAAGCATGCGGCTTGGGCGTGAGGTGAAGCGCCTTTAACTGGCCCGTCGTGCCCCGCGGGCGTGGCGGGCGAAACTTACTCCGGCCCTTAAATCCCAGGCCAAAACTTCACTTGCGTTTTAACGCGCACGGGTTAGAGTTGTGGCATGAAGAACGATGTGATCCCGGTGCAAGTTCGTCGCATCGTAGCCATGCACTCGGGTTGCGCCATCTTTGTCGGCAACGAGGAGAAGGTCTTCGTGATCAACGTCGAGCCGCAGATCGGCGCTGTGATTAGCATGTTCATGCATAACACCCCTAAGGAGCGGCCGCTGACACACGACCTGATGACCAACATTTTCAAAGCGTTCGGGATCACGATTGAGCGCGTGGTAATTACCGAGCTTAAGAACTCGACTTATTACGCACGGCTCATCTTGCAGGAGCAGAACGAACTTGGTCGCAAAATCGTCGAGTTAGACGCGCGCCCGAGCGATTGCATTGCGCTGGCCACGGCTCAGAAGCGCCCGATCTATGTCTCTTCGACGTTGTGGGAACAGGTCGAAGACATGAGCGAAGTGCTCGACCGGATCAACGAGGCCACGAGCGAGTCGGATTCTGAGTCCGAACCTTGAGGACTTGTGCATGGCCAAAGCCGGAGGCAAGCGTGCGCCTGCGGTTGTACTGGTCTGCGGTAGCGACGAGTTCGGCGTTAGCGCGCGGGCGAAACAGATTTACCACGACTGGTGCGAGCAGCTTGGCGGCGCGGACCACGAGATCATTGATGGTGCGGCGACCAAAACGGATGATGCGCTCAAAATAATAGGCCGGCTCCGTGAAGCGCTGTTTACCCTGCCGTTTTTCGGGTCAGGCAAGGCCATCTGGCTGCGGGATTGTAACTTCCTTGGCGCGCAAAGGCTCGCTTCGGCAGCGTCGGTCTCGGAGGCAGTTACTGAGCTAGCGCGCGAGCTTGAAGCATTCGACTGGGCGTCTGGAAATGTGCGCTTGGTCATTAGCGCGACCGAAGTGGACAGACGCCGCGTGCTGGCCAAGGTGATCGAAAAGGTCGGTGCGATCGAAACGTTTGCCGGCTGGTCGCTTGATGACAAGGACTGGTCAGCTCAAGCTGAGGCGTGGGCGCGCGAACAGATTCGTGCTTCCAAAAAGAACATCACCGCCGAAGCGTTGGCCGAGCTGGTTGCGCGTGTAGGTCCGGATCACAGGCTGTTGGATAGTGAGGTGCAAAAGTTAATTTTGTACGTTGGCGCGCGCGGGATCATCGGGCCTGAGGACGTCGAGGCGGTGTGCATTCGGAACAAGTACGCGCGCGCGTTCGCGCTTGCAGACGCGCTCGGTGCGCGCGACCTCCGGCAACTGCTCAAGTGTCTGGACGAAGAGCTGTGGCAGATGCAGTCTGACAGAGAAGCCTCCGAGTTCGGGTTGCTTGCCGGGCTTGTCACAAAGATACGCGCAATGCTTTTGGCAAAAGATATGGTGCGGCTAGGGTGGGTAAATCCTGCGGAGGATTATGAGTCGTTCCAGCGGCGGCTCGGGGCTGTGCCCTCTGAGCCGTGGCCTCAGGACAGGCGGTACAGCCCGCTTGGGCTGCACCCGTACGTGCTTTTCAAGGCGATGCGTCAGGCGAGCAACTACACGCGCGATGAGCTGGTCCGTGCCATGGACATGCTGCTGCAGTGCAACCAAAAACTTCTTTACAGCGATCTAGACGCGCGTTTTTTGCTTCAACAGACCCTGATTGATATTGTGAGTCGCGCGGTGCCAGCAGCCGCTTCATCTGCGTGAGGTTGGTCTGCAATGGGCGTTTCCACAGCGGCCCGTTTCGAGGACGCGTACAGTTCCTGGGCGTGGGTGTGTGCAAGGTGAGAAGACGGTTTTGTTTAGTGCCCTTCACACGGTTTGAGGCGAGGTGTAACGAGAGGACTGGTAAGCAGACAGGGACGGGCTTTATCTAAACGGGAGAGCACGTTTCCGCCTTGGGATCAGGGGATTAAACGCGGCAAACCAACGCCGAGTCGCGTAAGTGCAGATAACGCAAGGCTCGCCGAGTTTTTCGCCGGCGGCCTGGTAACCGTAGGCGCGTTTGTGAAGAGTCGGTGGCCCAAAGAAGCCGGTTCCGTGCGTACCGCGTTTCAACGTGCGCAACTGAGCGCGGGCTACCTTGAATGACGTGAATTGCGATTGCGGCATTGGTCTTGTGCCGAGTAGTGTTTGGTAGAACTGGCCGGAGGTGGGGGTATGAGGAGAGCGCCTGCGAACTGGCGCAGTTCACGCTAGCGCGCTAGGCAGGCGCGCCGGTGACATTGAGCTTTCTGATTGCGGTAATTAAATGGCAATTTGGGTTCTGGGCAGAAGTGGTACGGCGGCTCCCTGCAGTCTGCGAGTTCGCGAGTGGGTGTAGCCAATTTCTAATGCGCCGAGGCGCAGCGATTGAGCTTAAATGGCTTTTAGGCCGGTTCAAACGCGCATGTCCAATAACTTTGGGTGGCTTTTAAAACAGGCTGCTTACAGCGATGCCGAGCACGCTCAGGGGGCCTTGGTCTTCGAGGCCTTCGGCGGCTTTGTCAATTTTTTGCAGTGTTGCCTTTGCGTTGTTGAATAGGGCTTCGTCGTTAACGAGCTTGCCCGCGGTGCCTTGGCCCCGGTTAATTTTTTCCAGTATTTCGCGCAGATTGGCCGCGGACGCGGCGGCGTCGCGGTAAATGGCTTCGTCGGTTAGGATCTTGCCGAGTGTGCCTTCGCCTGCGTTTACTTTGCTGATGATCTTGCGCGCGTCTGCAACTGCTAGCCGCGCCTCGGCTGCTGCGTCCTGAATGTTCGTGACTGTTGCCAGGGCTGAGTTGTAAAGCGCGTCGTCGAAGATGAGTTTGCCCACGGTTCCTTTACCCGCCGAAATTTGAGCGGAGATGTCGCGGATGTTTTGAATGGCATCTGATAGCGGTTCGCGGTTCTGTTTGACGAAGTCCACCAGCGGCCCGAGCAGATTGTCTATTTTGTCGCCGGTGAAGCTTTTGGTGAGGTTTTCGATGCCTGTCGCTACGTTGTCGAGTTTGGTCATAAGCCCGGCGAAGTCTGGCAATTCGGTGCTCGAAATTGTGGCATTGTTTTCGACGCGTGGCGCGTCGGGCGACCCGAAATCGATCGCGACAAAGTTTTGGCCCATCAAACCGGTGAATTTTATGGTCGCCTTGCTATCGGTCTTAACCGGCGCTCCTGGCTCGAGCTTCATTGTCACCTTGACACGGTTATCAGCGAAGGCGATGCGCTCGACACGGCCGACTGGGACCCCTGCCATTTTGACCGGCGCGCCTTCGGTAAGTTCCTGCACAGAGCTGAAATAGGCATGGATACGATAACCGGGTTTAAACACCTCTAACCCGCCAATGGTTTCCAAAATGATGAACGCTGCGATAAGCGCAACGCCGACGAACATGCCTAGCCGAGTTTCGAGCGAGTCCTTTTTCATGGCTACTTTGTCTGGTTTGTCGGTTTAAAATCTGCATTAAGGAACCGTTGGACTATCGGGTTTGGGCATTGCCTAACCTCGTCTGGCTTGCCAATGCAAATAATAATCCCATCGTGCAATACGGCGAGCCTGTCGGCCACGCCGAACGCTAGGTCGCGGTCGTGCGTAACCACAAGCGATGTGGCACCGATGCGGTCGCGTAACCGAACGATTTCGTTAGCGATTGTGACAGCCGACAACGGGTCAAGCTCGGCCGTCGGCTCGTCGTATAAAATGAGTTGCGGTTCAACGACGAGTGCGCGAGCGATGGCAACCCGTTTTTTCATCCCGCCGGAAAGCTCGCTGGGCATTTTGTTTTCTGTGCCGCGCAAGCCGACCAATTCGAGCTTCTCAGCCACGATCCGCGCGATCTCGTCGGGCGGTTTCAGCCGGTGCTCGGTCAAGTACAGGCCCACGTTTTCGCCCACCGTCAATGAGTTAAGCAATGCGCTGGATTGGAACACCATGGCCAAGCGGTATTTATCACGCACACCTGGCGCGGTGATCGGCTCGCCTTCGATCAAAATCTGGCCCGCGTCGGGCGTCTCGAGCCCGATAATGTGCTTGAGCAGCATGGTCTTACCGCTGCCGCTCGGCCCCATGATTACAAAAATTTCACCGCGCGCCACGTCGAAATCCAAGCCCTTCAGGATTTCGTGGCCGTTGAAACTTTTGCGCAGGCCCTGCACTTGTACGCTCACGCCTGCACTGGGTGATCCGGGCATGTTCATCGGTCATTCAAAGTACATGAGGAATCTGGTCAGGAAATAGTCCAAAATCAGGATCAGCACGATCGAATTTACTACAGCTTTGGTTACCGACCTGCCAATGCCGCGGGGGCCGCCTATGGTGGTCAGGCCCTGATGGCACGAAACGACGCCAATGACAACTGCGAACACGAGGCTTTTGAACAAGCCGTTTAGTACGTCACCAGTAGTGACTGTGTCGCCTAAGGTTTGGAAGAATGCGCGGAATGGCACACCGACTCGCGGATTCAATGCTGCCACGGTTGCGCCGCCAAACCACCCGACCAGAATCGAGAACAGTACGAGCATTGGCAGCGCGACTGATATGGCCACCAGCCGCGGCAAAACCAGGTAATGGATAGGGTTGATGTTCATTGTTCGCAGCGCGTCGATCTCCTGATACACGCGCATCGAGCCGATCTCGGCGGCCATGGCCGAGCCAATTCTGCCTGCAATCAATACCGCCATCATTACGGGTGCCAATTCTTTGCACATGGATACGCCGACCAACGGGCCGATGACACCTGTCAAGCCGCGCTCGGCGAGGACCGGGCCGGTTTGCAGCGCCAGCACGCCACCGATGAATAACGACAGCACGCAAACCATCAGCAGGCTCGCATTGCCGACCTCGTATAACTGGTGGAAGATTTTTTGGCGGTGCCGCCACACCAGTGGCAACGCCATCGTGGTCTGCCACCACAACAGGACCATTTCGCCAATGTTCCGGAACATACGCGGTAGGTAGCTTTACTGTACGCCACGGGCGTGCGCCTCGGAAGCCGCAGGAGGCGAAGTCGCAACGCTTGTGCATGAGGCGCGCTGTGTGCAGTCCAACCTTTTGGTTATCGGAAGATAGAACACGCGCAAGCGTTTTTGACCGGCCCGCGACTCGGACTGAAACAGGCCTAACAAAAACGACCAGCGCTGTACCTCCGCGCGCTTCTCAGCACGGTACAGGTTCCATAGGACCGAGTAGTTTGTGACCCCGGCCTGCGGATTTTTCTCTGCGCGCCACACTGACCAAAGCGGGGCGTAGCTACGCGCCACGCCTGCGTTGTTGGGCAGGAACGGCTCCAGTAAAGCAAACAACTGTACCCGGGATTTGCCATCAAACTCACGGCTTGAGCTAAACAGTGGCCAGACCGCAGTGCGCCGGCGCCACGCGCCCGTCTCGAAATTTTGCTCGTGCGTGTCCGAGACGAAGAAAAACAGAATGCGCGTCCGGTCACGGGTTCCGGAACCGGTGTCAAACCGCGTTTTGTTGTAGATCGGCCAGAAGTACGATTCCCTTTGGGCGGTGGGGGTGCGTGCGTAGCTAAACAACGGAAAGACGCGCCGCATTGTTTTGTCGGGACCGGTTCCGAACATCACCACAGGCCAAGGGGCTGCCACTTCGCGGTAGCCCCGTGTGCGGTCCCTGGTAACAGTGATGCCGACTGGCCAGAGGTACGAAGTCGAGTCACGCGTAGGCGAGCGGAGCCGTGTGTATAGTGGCAGGCATGCAATATGGCGCTGTTCATTCGTGGTGCCAGTGTTCCGTGTCTGGTCGAGCCAGATCGGCCAAAGGAAGAATCGCGTTTCGTGGCCGGGAACCAGTTCGGCTTCACCCCATTCGTTTGTGCGCAATGTTGGCGTCTTAAGCTCGTGGCCTGCCAACGGCCACACCTGCCATCCGCGCAAGCTGGGGCCACTGCGCAGGTGGAATATGGGTGCAAGAAAATTGATAGTCACAATCTGTTCAAGGGTATGTGCGGATTTGGCCTCGGGTGACCCATGGCCTGTTGGTGGCTCCATCGGCGCGTTGGGTGCAGCGCGGACTGTCTTCACGTACAGAGGCCAAAGTACGAACTCGATCTCGTCGCGGGAAAACCTGTTCTTTAACTTGCCGCAGATCGGGAACAGCGCACTGTATTCCTGTGTGGGGTCGGGCGAGCGCTGGATGAAAATCACCGGGAACGCCGTTAACCTCACGTAATTGGTGTCGGTGTGGGTTGTCCCGCACGATGCGTTCAGAAGCTGGAGCAACTGGAGTCGGGTTTCGCGCCCGCGCCGGTCCCACGTGAACACGGGGTACAAAAAATCGAGTTCAGCAGATTCGGTAGTACTGTCCCGGCTGTATGCTATCAATGGGCGCAAGGCCACTTCGAGCGTATTGCTCCCAATTGAGTGGCTGATGAACGGGCCTAGCGCCTCGAGGTTTGTCAGGGCCGAGTCGGGCGCGTGCCACCGGCACCAGACCGGGCCAAAGCTGACCCACGCATCCGCGTGCGGACACGGCCAACCCAGCAGCAGTCCTATTGTTCCGCACACGACGCCGGCGTGCCAACGCAACCCACGTTTGACCACCATGTATCGTTTTGGCGTGGATGCTAAACAGTGGTTTATTCAGGTTCAAGCGTGCGACGTTTCACTACTCTTCGCGCTGAACGCGTTGACGAGCCGGAAAATTCGGTGGCCGGCCTGTTCCTGGTTTGAGTTTGATGTACGCCCAGTTGAGCTGGGGAAGTTTTGAGAAAAAACGTGGCCGCGCAATTTGATTCGGGCAGACGCCCCGATCGGTTCGGAGACGGTGCGGGTTGTCACCAGCGCGCAACTTTTCCATTCGACCGAATATCTCGCGGCGTCGTTTAATTCGGCCTTGGATTTTAGACTTCTCTTGGGACTGCAATAGCGAGTAGCACATTTAATTAACACCTGGCTTCAGCCCGGTTCATGCAGGCACGGGTCTGCAAGCGCCGAGCTGTTCATGGGGCTGGTGCTTTCAAGCATTTATGAAGCCGGGCTTTAATGGAATCGGGTTGGAGGGATGGCTCATTAACCGCCGTGCGGGTCAAACCAGGGAGTTGACACGTTACGTGAGGTCGTGGAAACGCCGCTGCGTATGGACCCAAGTACGCCAGCCGGTACGGTTTGGACAAATATCGAATGCGGCTCGAAGTGCATATTGCCGAGCGTGATGACATTATGGCCAACGCACGGTCGCACTAGGTCGGATTGGCTCGAATCTCAGCCATGGGGTCGCCGGCCGGGGCTTGGGGAAAATAATTATTGACGAAAGGCGCGAACCAACTACAATCTGTAAGCGAAATTAGGAAGGCTTTAAGTCGGTTCCTCCCGACCCAGTGTCCGACGATGTCAGGCCGGCACTGGGTTGAATTTTCAACAGGCCGCGCCGGAGTAGGAGTGCAAGCATGGCTGGCAAGAAAGTCAGGCCTGCTACCATGCATGAACCTACGCCCAACGCCATGACCCATCCGAGGCTTGCGATGCCTTGATGCTCTGCAATTACCAGGCTGCCGAATCCTGCAA
>JANWZY010000114.1:6799-8945 GCA_025061935.1 Verrucomicrobiia bacterium | reverse complement strand
GTTACGCCTAAGAGGTGAGTTATGTCTAGGTTTGGTCTGGTACTGGAGGTGAGGTTGGGGCGCTGGACAAGGAAAGTTGACTTTTGCTTATCAGTTTGGCTAATTAAGTACATGCAAATCGAGAGTTTGAAAATTTTTTGCGACCTTGCGGAGACAAAAAGTTTTACCAGGACCGCCGAGATCAATGGTGTCACGCAGTCTGCTGTGAGCCAGCAAATAAGCGCGCTGGAGCGGCATTTCGGCGCAAGGATGGTCGAGCGCAGCAGGAAAAACTTCCGGCTCACTGCCGAGGGACAGGTGCTGTATGAATTTAGCAAGCAGATTATCCAGACTTACGAGGGGCTTCATGCCAAGATACAGGAACTCCGGGACATTATTTGCGGGACGATTCGGATTAGCGCTATTTACAGCATCGGTTTGCACAACTTGCCGCCTTACATAAGGCGATTCATGCAAGCGCACCCTACGGTCAACGTGCTGGTCGAGTACCGCGGCGCGCACCAGGTGTATTCAGACGTGCTGGGTAATGCTGCGGACTTCGGATTGGTCGCGTACCCGCAGCGCGAACCGCAGCTTGAGGTGGTGCATGTGGGTAAAGAGCCACTAGTGTTGATTTGCCATCCACAGCATCCGCTGGCCAGGCGCAAGCAAATCAAGCTCAAAGATATGAGCGGGATGAAACTCGTGTGCTTTGAGGGTACGAGTCCTACCGGCGCGGCTATAGACAGGTTGCTCAGAGCGCGCAAGGTCAAGGTCGAGCGCGCGATGGAATTCGACAACGTCGAGACAATAAAGCGCGCAGTCGAGATTGACGCAGGCGTGGCGATTGTCCCGCTCTCGACGGTAACGCAGGAGTTGGAGAAACACACGCTTGCGGTTGTCCAGCTCGATGAGAAAGGCACGGAACGGCCTTGGGGGGTCATCTACAAGCGTAACAAGGTGCTTTCGCCGGCAATGAAGTCGTTCCTTGAATTGCTCAAAAAACCACTTTGAGCCGAGCTAAAGCGAGTCCGCGCCCGGCGCATCTTGGTGTATGGGTAAACAGTGTGCATCAGCGCAAATTTTCCGGGTTTAGCCCCTGTAAGTCTCTGGGCACAAATAGCCCGTCTTTGCGAATCAGCTCATTATCGAACCAGATTTCGCCGCCGCCGTATTCTTGGCGCTGGATGAGGACCATGTCCCAGTGGATTGCAGACCGGTTGCCGTTGTCGCATTCGTCATAAGCGCGGCCGGGGGTTAAATGTAGCGAGCCGGCGATCTTTTCATCGAACAAGATGTCGCACATCGGTTTGAGAATGCGCGGGTTGAGCCCGAGCGAGAACTCGCCTATGTACCGCGCGCCTGCGTCGGTGTCCAAAATCCGATTCAGGCGCGGTGTGTCGTTGCAGGTTGCCTTGATGATTTTGCCAGACTTGAACTCGAGCCTGATGTTTTCGAATCTGGTGCCGGCGTAAATTGTGGGGGTGTTGAACTGGATCACGCCGTTAACCGAGTTTTTTACCGGGCACGAGTACACCTCGCCGTCGGGCAGGTTCCGCAGTCCGACACACGGCACGGCGCCGATGCCCTTGATGCTGAAGGTCAGGTCGGTGCCAGGGCCTGTGATGCGGACTCGGTCCGCTCTGAGCATACGTTTGTGCAGGGGTTTGACCGCCTGCGCCATACGCCGGTAATCGAGTGTGCACACGTCGAAGAAGAAGTTCTCGAACGCTTCGGTGCTCATGCCTGCGGATTGCGCCATGCTGGGAGTCGGCCACCTGAGTACGCACCAACGGGTTTTGCGCACGCGCCAATCGAGCACGGGCCGCGTGATCCGCATGTAGAGTGCGAGCCGGTCCGGCGGAACATCAGAGTTTTCGGTAATGTTGTTTGCCCCCCGAACGGCTACGTATGCCTGCATTTTTTTGATCCGCGCAAGTTCGGTGTCGCGGATCAGCGCCGCGGTCTGCTTGTCGGCCTGGTGCAACACTTCACGGTTGAGCCGGCTGTGGCGCACTTCGATGAACGGGCGCGCACCTGCCGCGCGGACCGCGCGCATTAGTTCGACGGCGAATTCGTCGGGTGCATCGGTGATTTCGATCAAAACGTTATCGCCTCTGCGCACAGCCAGCGAATAACCCACTATGAGCTTGGCCAGCTTGGTGTA
>JANWZY010000114.1:0-6789 GCA_025061935.1 Verrucomicrobiia bacterium | reverse complement strand
CGGATCTGTCATACTTGGTTCCGCAGCAGAGTATTTGAGTGTGGTTGTTTGTCCAGCCTGGCAATTGCGCGCTTGCGCGCAGGTTTGGCGCCATGATAAGAATGTGCATGCAAGCAAGGTCGGGCTGGACAACGCTGGGCTTGGCGCTGGCTGCTTTTGCATTTCTTTCCTGGGCCGGGTTGGCGCGCGCGTCGGGCTTTACATACCAGGGGATTTTGAATGTGGCCGGTGCGCCCGCGAACGGTAGCTTCGATATGCAGTTCAGTTTGCACGACAGCGCCAGCTCGACGAGCGTGCTTGCCGGTCCAATTACGATCGCGCCCGTCGTTGTGACAAACGGACTCTTTGTCGTGGAACTAAGCTTTACGCCAAGCGTGTTTGACGGCGCGCCGCGCTGGCTCCAGATCGGTGTGAGGCGGACGGGTGAGACGAATCCATACACTGTGCTTTTGCCGCGGCAACCGGTGACTGCTGCGCCATACGCAATTTTTGCCGCGCGCGCCGCGGCCGCGTCGAATGTCACAGGTAGTGTCCAAACGACCAACCTGATCGGTGTTATCCCCGACACGTTACTTTCATCGAACGTGGCGTTGTTGAACCGGAGCGCGGTCTTTACCGGGACTGTCACAGCCAACGCGTTCATCGGGAACGGCGCGGGCCTGTCAAATGTGCCCTGCAGTGGGCTGGTCGCCATACCTGTCGGTTCGGCGACACAGGCGCAGCCCAACATGAGTTATTTGGCTACAAATGACGCGGCTCCGGTCGTGGTTACTTTACCACAGTCTGCTGCGCTGCGCGTCGGTGATGTTGTCCGGGTTTCTGCTAGTGGAGCGGCGGGGTGGGTCATTCGACAGAATGCCGGCCAGGTGATTTTCGTTGGCAATTTGATGCAGGGTATCGGTGTGCGCTGGGCGGCGCGCGAGAGCAGCCGCAACTGGCGCGCAGTTGCCTCGTCTGCGGACGGCAGGGTGCTTGTTGCGGCGGTCAATGGTGGCCAAATTTACATTTCGACGAACTATGGTGTCAGTTGGGGCGCGTACGGCGTGAGCCGGAACTGGCAGGCTGTGGCAATCTCTGCCAACGGTCGGAAGCTGGTCGCAGTGGCCAACAACAGTCCGATCTACACTTCAAGCGATGGTGGCGTGAGTTGGGTAACGCGAGAGAACAGCCGCACCTGGAGTTCGGTAGCTTCTTCTCATGACGGCGTGATTGTGGTCGCGAGCGTCAATGGCGGCCAGCTCTATACTTCGTGGGATTCGGGTCAGAATTGGACGGCCCGGGAAAGCGCGCGTGCCTGGGTCGCTGTGGCGTCTTCGGCCAACGGGTCGAACCTTGTCGCGGCGGTGTCGGGCGGCCAAATCTTTGTCTCGACTAATGCAGGTGTGTCCTGGGTACCGCGCGGGCCGACCAAGAACTGGGTGGCAGTGGCATCTTCGGCGGACGGGTTGAAATTGTTGGCTGCGGTGCCCGGCGATATGTTGTACCTGTCTGCGGACGGCGGTTCGAGTTGGGCGCAGGCGGCTGGCAGCCCCCTCATGCAATGGACGGCGGTAGCCGCGGCAAGCGACGGTGTGCGGCTCGCCGCTGTGCACGCGCCGGGTGGAATTTACATTTCTGAAGATGCTGGCAGCAGTTGGTTGCTCCGGACCGGCGCGCCGGATAACCTTTCGTGGACCAGTGTGGCTGTCTCAGCGGACGGCGGCACTGTTATTGCGGGGCCCAACGGCGCCCAACTTTATGTGTCCAGTCAGGCCACCACCACCCCTGGCGCAGCGGGATATTTGGCCGGTTTGCGCCTGGCCGCGATCGAGCTGCAATACATCGGGAACGGCCAGTTCATCCCGGTTAGCTTTGCTGGCACGATCATGGTGTATTGACTTGATCCGCCGCTGCGGGTGAGAGGCTGGGTGTAGTGCCGGGCGCAGCGGTGTGATTGCTGGCGAGGCTGCTTCAGCTATTCCGACGTGCTTCCGTACCCAGGCTGTTGGGTCTCGGCTGAGTGTGGGCGTTGTTGGTCTGGCCGGGCAGCCGGATGACGACTATACCGCCGCGAGCCTCTTTGGGCGGTCGGATTTCGAGTTCGCCATGATGCAGTTGGATGATTTTCCGCGCGGTAGCGAGGCCCAGGCCCATGCCGACGGTGCGGCGCGTCCAGAACGGGGTGCCAGCCTTTTTTAGCGCCTCGTCGGTGAACCCTGGCCCGTTGTCTTCGATCTCGATTTGCAAGCAGCGTGTGCCATCGGCTGCGGATTTTTCGCACACGCGGACTTGGATGCGCGCGTCTGCAGGATTGGCCTGGAGCGCGTTGAGCATGATCTCGAACAAGGCCCAGCGCAGTGCGTCCCTATCGGCCATTACAGTTACTGCGGATAAGGATTTTTCGAGCTTCAATTCGGCGCGTTCGGTCCGGAAATGCTCCCGCGCTTGGCTAAATGCTTCTTCCAGCAGCGGGAACAGGCTGACCGGCGCGGCCCCGGCCAGTTCGTCATTGGCGAGGAACCGCATCTGCTCGACGCGCCGCGCAATGCGCCGTACCCCGTCGGCCAATGCGCTGTCGAGCGAGTTGATGAAAGCTTGGTCCTGGGCCCTTTGTTTGAGCAATTGTTGGTGCGCCGACAACGGCACCAGGGCGTTTCCGATATCGTGCGCGGACCTGTCAGCAATTGTTTTTATCAGGCGGAGGTTCGCGGCCTCTATTTCGAGCTGCTTTAGCTTTTCAGTCTGCGTCAGGTCCTCGGCAGTGAGCAGCGCGGCTGCCGGGCGCGATTTGTCCGTGGTAAATAGTGGCACGATGCTGATGTTGTAAATCGTGCCGGGCGGGTCTTCGGCCTCGAACTGGAACGTGCCGGAGGGTGTGCCCGTCTTTAGCACTTCGTAGGTTTTGGTACTCAGTTCCTGTGGCAGATCGGCAAAGTCCGGCTCGGGCTTTAGGCGTTTCGGTTTCTGCAGCAGTCGCCGCGCAGCGCGGTTGAGGTTCAGGATTTTCAGGTTCGAATCAATGACGATGCAACCTGTGGCCAGCTCACGCAAAATTTCGGTCAAAATTTGGTTATTTGCAGTTAATTCCTCATGCAGCCACAGCGTATTGAGTGTCAAGCCGAGCCGCTCGAGCAGGTGGAAAATCAGCTCAAGCTCGGTATGGCTCAACGGTTCGCCGGTTAGCCTGCGGTCGAACACTGCCATTCCGACCAATGTTTCGCGGTCGAAGATCGGGATGGCCACTTGCCCACAGAGCAGCTCGAACTCTCTTAGTGCTTTTGGGTCGGCGCGGATCTCGGGACTGTCGCGGTACAAGATCCGCCCGTGTTTACTCAAATGATGCGCGATGCCCTCACCTAGGGACGGTTGTAGCGCGCTGAGCAGCTCGTTGGGCAACCCGATTGCACAGGAAAGTCTCGACGGCTCTGATGAGGCCAGCTTGCCCTGGTTCGGTCTATGCGCCGGGCGCCAAACGAACAGGGCCACGCGGTTCACCCCGATTATCTCCCGGAGCGCAAGCAGGAATTGCTTGAGCATGTCTTCGGCGCGGGACGAGTGCGCGAGTACAGCCCAGACGTCCCGCATCAGCTTTAAACTTTGCGCTGCGGTCTGGACAGACTCGGCCTGGGGCGCAGTGTGCCAGATTGGGCTTGGCTCCTGCTTCGCGATTGGCGCCGCGCCTGGGATTGCTCCAAGCTGGGCCATTGTGGCGGCGCTGAGCGTGCGCTCGAGCATGGCGTTCAGGTATGCGCTCCGGATCGGCTTGCGCAGGAAATTCACTGCCCCCATTAGGTAAGCTTCTTCCTCCCACTCCCAAGCTGGTTGGCCGGTATAAACGAGCACGGGGCAGTGCGGCATGAAACGCCGAATTTTTTCGAGCAGCCAAAGGCCTTGAACTTGCGCGGACTCGACGTCCAGAATGCACAGGTCTGGCAATCCGTGTGTGAGCAACGGCTCGGCCTCTTCAATACTGGCGCGGTGCACCACGCGGTATTGGGCTGGATCGGCTGCGGCGCCGAGTTGTTCAGCCAGGGCCGGGTGTCGTGTCAGAACTAATAACGTCTTCATGACGCATGAGTTCGCGGTTGCGTGCCGAAGACCGGCACCCGGCCCCAGCCTTGCCCCACCACCATCGCATCACCTGACTCGGTTTCCGCGCAGACGCTGCTGCGCGATATGTGGCCTGAACGAACGCCGCCAAAGCACGCTGCACACTTCATGGGCTATTTCCACTGTGTCCTCCCGGGCTGGTGCCCCTCCACCAACGTGTCGCGGCCCAAGCATAATCGGGTTCGCGCAAGGTTACAATCTCCGAAATTACTTAGCGGAGTTGTCCTGAATTTTACGGAGCCGGGCTGAGGGTGAAGGACGTTTGCGGACCTGTTTCAGGGCGGACCATAGAGCTGGGGCGCGGGTTTTGCTGCGCGTCGGTGCCGTAGCTGCGAGCCGCATACCGGGTCGGTTTCGCATGGATGCGGGAAGCCGAGCCGATTTGTTTGCTTGATTTCGGCACGGTTTGGTTTGTAATCGGGCGCTGTCGCGATGATGCACAAGCAAGCACCAGAGGGCGGACGGATTTCGATCCAGGCTGGGCGGTTAGTGGTTCCGGCCAACCCAGTGATCCCGTTTATTCGTGGAGACGGGACCGGGCCGGACATTTGGGCTGCGAGCGTGCGCGTGTTCGACGCGGCTGTGGCCAAGGCATACGGTGGTGCGCGTAAGGTCGTCTGGTTCGAGGTTTATGCGGGTCAGGTGGCGTATGAAAAATTTGGCACATGGCTACCGGATGAAACCTTGGCTGCGTTCAAAGAATACCTTGTCGGGATTAAGGGGCCATTGACCACGCCAGTCGGTGGCGGCATCAGGTCACTTAACGTCGCGTTACGTCAACTCCTTGACTTGTACGTGTGCTTGCGGCCTGTGCGGTACTTCCCGGGTGTACCTTCACCGGTCAGGTATCCGGAGCGGCTCGATGTGGTCGTGTTCCGCGAAAACACCGAGGATATCTACGCGGGGCTCGATTACCAAGCCGGCAGTTCGGAGGCGAAAAAACTGCTCGAATTTTTGCAGCGTGAGTTGCCAGACGGGTTCCGGAAAATTAGGTTCGCAAACGAGGCGCCGGATCAAATCGGCCTCGGCATCAAGCCTGTTAGCCGGCCCGGGACAGAACGGCTGGTGCGCGCCGCAATCCAGTACGCAATCCGGCACGGGCGCAAGAGTGTTACACTTGTGCACAAGGGCAACATCATGAAATACACCGAAGGCGCGTTTCGTGACTGGGGCTATGCGCTTGCGAAGCGCGAGTTCGGCGCCGTTGAATTGGATGGCGGGCCGTGGTGCAAGCTGCCCGAGGGCCGGCCCGGCGCGGGCATTGTGATTAAGGACACCATTGCCGACATTACCTTCCAGCAGGTTCTAACCCGACCAGAAGAGTTCGACGTGATTGCCACGCTGAACTTGAATGGTGACTACTTGAGCGACGCGCTCGCTGCGCAGGTCGGGGGCATAGGCATAGCGCCCGGAGGCAATATCAACTTCGAAACTGGTCATGCTGTGTTCGAGGCCACGCACGGGACAGCGCCGAAGTACGCCGGGCTGGATAAGGTCAATCCGACCAGCGTGATCCTTAGTGGGGAGATGATGTTCAGGTACATGGGTTGGACCGAGGCGGCGGACCTGATCATCAAGGGCGTGTCGGGCGCAATTGCGAGCAAGCGCGTGACCTACGACTTCGCACGGCTCATGGACGGCGCGACCGAAATCAAGTGCTCCGAGTTCGGCGACAACATCATCGCGCACATGTGAGTTTCCGCGCGGTTCAGGATTGTGCAAGTGTCCGGTCTAAGAGCGGCTTTGGCAATGTATTGCCCGGCCATGCCGCACGCTAGCGATTCGGATTGTCCCGGTGCCTAACGTCGGCCGAGACGCTCGAGCAGCTTGGTGTGTATCCCGCCGAATCCGCCGTTGCTGAACACGCAGACAACATCGCCTGCCTGGGCGTGGCGCGCCACATGCGCTGCAATCGTGTCCGGGTCCGCCAAATACACAGCTTGTTTGCCCGCTGCGCGCAGGTCCGCTGCCAATTTTTCCGGGTCGAGCCGCAGCTCCGGGGCTAACTGCTCGGCGCGCGCTACGGCGGCGACCACAATCGAATCTGCGCCGGCTAGCGCCTCGGCCAGCTCGGCTTGGAACACGTTGCGGCGCGTGGTGTTCGACCGCGGCTCGAACAGCGCCCAGATTTTTTCAGTCGGATACCTGACACGCAACGCCTTGAGCGTTTCGCGGATCGCCGTCGGATGATGACCGAAGTCGTCAATGACGACGACACCGCCTGCGATACCCCGTACTTCGAGTCGCCGGCGCACGCCTTTGAAAGTCTCGAATGCGCTCTGGATTTGGTGATTCTTCAGTCCGGCATGTTTCGCGCAAGCCACTACTGCGAGCGCGTTCCGCACGTTCAGTTCACCGATCAGGCCCGTGCGGAACCTGTAACTTGGTATTTCAAACTCGGTCGCCGTGGGCGCAAGTTTGATATTGTAAGCTTGGATCGCGTTGGTCGGGCCGAGCCCGAACCGTTTCACCGGACAATGCTTCGCGGCGCCCGATTCGATCAGCGGCGCAATGTTTGGGTCGTCGCCATTAACCAAGAGGAGGCCGTTGCGCGGCACGAGCCGGATCAACTGCTCGAATGCGGCTTGGACAGCGGCGAGGTCGCGGAAGATGTCAGCATGGTCGAACTCGATATTGTTAATGATCGCGATCTCGGGTTGGTAATGCACGAACTTGCTGCGTTTGTCAAAAAACGCTGTA